>CADCQP010000046.1 GCA_902803535.1 uncultured Bacteroidia bacterium
CCGTATGGATAGCAAAAGCGACAGATTCATCTGCACTGATGGAGCATCCGGTATCCGCTGTTACTCATGTCATGCAGGTGAGAAACACCGTCAACAAGAAATTGTTTGACGGGATATGTGCATTCCATTCCGCAAGTGTGGCCGGTCTGGAACCTGCGACCGCCTACTGCTATGTGGTCGGAGACAAAGACAGCGGCATGATCAGCCCTATGCGATATGTCACCACCGCTTCCCTTGACTCAGATGAGTTGTCATTCGCCTATGTCACAGACATTCAGATCGGAAGCGAGAAGGCAGAAAAGCAGATAGAGCGGATGTATGAAAACATTGTTGAAAAATGCGGAGGCATGCCTGATTTCATCTACAATGCCGGAGATATGACAGAGAATGGTTATAACTATTCTCAATGGCACAGTTACTTCAAAGCCGGATCAGCAGTCCTGTCACAAGTGTTCATTGTGCCTGCACAGGGTAATCATGACACGGATCAGGACATGTGCAATCATTTCCAAGTAAAGTCAATGGTAGACGATATCCCTTTTGTTTACTCATTTGACTACGGATGCGTACATTTTGTTGTCCTAAACACACAATATTGGGAGCAACCTTATCTTACCAGGCAGTTGGCCTGGGCTGAAAAAGACATCAGGCAGAATCGCCGCAGATGGAATGTCCTGATGCTGCACAGAGCTATTTATGCTGCCACGGATCATGTGGATGACAGAGACATTGACGCCCTGAGACAGAATCTCTCTCCCTTTATTGAGAGAATGTCCATAGACGTAGTCCTTATGGGACACGACCACAGTTTTTCGAGAGGATTCATAAGAAACGGGCAGAATGCCAGATGCCCGTTTTCATCTGATGGAGACCGCCAGATATTCAACAGTCCGTCAGCACCATTGTATATAGTCAATGGGACTGCCGGCGTCGCTAAGTGGTACCATAAAATCAAGTACGATCCCACTAAGCTGCATCGTGTAAGTGAAAACTATGATTTCATAGACAAGACATCAGCAGACTATACCACCACCAAACACGAACAGAGTTTCTCGACAGTTCACTTCGATTACGAATCGATGTCCATCGACACATGGTCCTTCAAATGTACTGCTGACGGAGAATATGAAATCGACCCGTATTTGTTTGACTCTATTACAATTAAGAAATGACTACATTGAGAAGGATGATCTTGGTCATCGCATCATCAGTTTCTCTTCTATACCTATGCGCTCTGCACATTCTCCCGGAAAAGCCGGAACAAGTAACCGGCATCTGGTCATCAAGGGCAGAACTGGCACTGCTTCCCATGAGCGGACCAGCCTGGGAAGCGGTGTACAACGATGCACAGCAAGACACCTCACATCCCGACGTAGGCAACCAGAATGACAACACCAATTGCTTTGTCCTTGCTGCTGCGATTGTCAGTGAAAGACTGCTAGCAGCCGGAGATGTCGAGCATGCACAGGAATTCCGACAAAAAGTCATATGCGCCATCGAGACAATTGTCAGGACCGGGCAGCCTGCCGGCTCCCGTTCCCTTGCATGGGGAAGGGAAATCGGAGCATATGCGATGGCTGCAGACCTCATAGGATATCGTACATCAGAGTTTGAGCAGTACCTGAAAAACGCTGCCGATAATTGGAAGTGCTCAGCACGAAATCAGACCCTTCATGAAATGACGCTGACAAGGCCAAACAATTGGGGAAGCATGGGCTTTGGAACCATGTGTGCCATCTACGCATACCTTGACGACACAGCAGCCCTGGCTTCACTTAGAAAAACATGGATCTCGACTATCAACGGCCCGAGTGCTGAATCCTTCAAATATGGAGATGACCTGTCATGGCAGGCTGATCCTCAGAAACCGATGAACATTAATCCAGCCAGAACGGCCAAGGACGGTTTATCTCTTGATGGACTCCAACCGGAAGAAATGCGCAGGGGAGCCTCCTTCAAGGCCTCCGATATAACCCCAACAGGATACCCATTTGAAGCTCTTCAGGGGTGGATTATGGCGGCACGTATCCTGGAACGCCGGGGAATGCCCATATGGCAAGAGGGAGACAAAGCCCTTTATCGTGCTGTCTATGCCCTCGAAAAGTATCTTACAGAAAAAGAAGGTGAAGCATGGTCATTTTCTGGAGATGACCTGTGGATACTTGAGTTTATTGACCGTGCCTATGGGAGTACTTTCGCAAAAGGCAAGGACGTATGGGGCCATGGGAAAAATGCCGGATATCCATATGTAGCACAGCTTGCTGATTAAAACGGCTATAAAAGCCGTCGCAAACGGATTCGAGACGGAGTCCAACACGGACAACTTTCCGCGCATGGACATAATCAACAAGGCCCACGTCGATTACATAAGCAACGCCCTGTCATTCTCTTTTAACAACCGGCGACATTCTGCGTCTTATGAGTGCAGCCGGTTGATTATTTGATATGAAAAAGTTACTGATTACCCTCCTGATGCTCCTGAGCCTCGGCACCGCCGTCCGGGCCGGAGACCAAAACCCGCAACTGAGAAGTCTGGTTTCCTCCTACAAGGGAACCGAAGGATTCGAAATCGTCGATATCGGAAGTATCGGCCTGGGCTTGCTGAAGGCAGCCGCCAAGTCCGCCACCGAGACCCCGGAGGACCGGGCCGCCCTGGAACTGTTCAAGGGACTCAAGCGACTCACCATCGTGGACTTTTCCGACGCCGCCCCCGAAGCGCGGGAAAAATTCCTTCGCAAGGCGGACCGGATCCTCAAAGGGGGAGAGATGCTCATGGAAGCCAAGGACAGCGGCGAAACGGTCCGCATCTATGGTACTTCCTCGGCCGACGACACCCTGCTTGAAGACATCGCCCTCCTCGCCGAAGACACACTCATCTTCCTCCGCGGGACCATCCGGACCGACCAGGTCGAAGCCCTGATGAAGCAAGCCGACAAATGACCGACGCCCGGTTCCATACCGTCTGGATTCCGTTGCAGGACCGTTTCTACCGGGTGGCCTTCTACTTGCTGGAAGACCGGGCCGATGCCCTGGACGCCGTACAGGACCTGTACGTGAAGCTCTGGAAAATGCGCGACAACCTGGACCTCGTCCGGAACCCGGGAGCCTACGGCGCCCTGCTAATGCGGAACCTCTGCATCGACCGGATCCGCCGGCTCTCTCCCAGCGAGGAACTGTCCGACGACCTCCCAGGACGTGAACCGCCCGACGAGGAACTCATCCGGAAAGAAAGCCTCGGACAGTTGTTCCAGTCCATGGAAACCCTCCCCGAAAGCCAGCGCAAACTGCTGGGCCTCCACGTCCTCCAAGGAAAGTCCTACGAAGAAATCGCCGCCGAGACCGGCCTCTCCCCCTTAAACGTCCGTGTCCAGGTCAGCCTGGCCCGAAAAAAATTGAAACGCCATGAAGAACATTGATGAAATCTCCCGGCTCACCGCCGACGACCTGGAGCGGATCTCGCTCGACGAAAGCATTACCGTACCGGAGGAACTCTCCCGGAAGGTGCAGCAGGCGGTCCGTAGCAGGACGCTCCGCTGGGCCGTTCCGACAGGTGTCGCCGCCGCCATCGCCGTCCTTCTCGCCGTGGGCCTGACCAGGAATCCAGAACCCAAGGACACCTTCGACGATCCCTATCTCGCTTATGCCGAGGTGGAGAAAGTCTTCTCCAAGATTTCCGACACCGTCACCTATGGTGCCGACAAAATATCCGAATCAGAAGCAACCATCGAAAAATACAGTTATTGGAAATGAATAGAATATTTGCCCTCCTGGTGATGCTCGCTGCCAGCGTCACCGCCTTCGCCCAGAACGGGCGCTCCCTGTACAATAAATATTCCGACTACGACAACGTCGAAGCCGTGTACATCTCCCCAGCGATGTTCCGCCTGATAGGCAAGATCCCTGATATGGAACTCCAGGAAGGAAACGTAAACCTGGGCCCGGTCATCAAGTCTCTCACCGGCCTGTACATCCTGTCCACCACACGCGAGGACATCGCCGCGAACCTGGCAGCAGACGTGAACCATTTCATCCAGCGGGGCAGCTACGAGCTGCTGATGGAGGCCAAGGACAACGGGGAAGTGATGCGGCTGTACACCGTGGGTGACGAACAGATTGTCAACAGTCTCGTAATGCTGGCCCGCGACGCCGCCGAAACCAGCTTCATCTGCCTGGACGGCACCATGCCCCGTGACGAGCTCGAGACTCTCATCGCGGAAGCAGCTGAACGATAAGCTTTTATAATTGAAAGCACGACCCCCATGAAATAGCCTACCCACGGGGGTCG
>CADCQP010000047.1 GCA_902803535.1 uncultured Bacteroidia bacterium
CTGGATGCCGTTGACAGGGTAAAGGCTGAATTCGGGATCAAATAGCGGAGGCTAATCGCGCTCCATTTCGCGCCGGATGTCCCTCTCTTTGATTGTCTGGCGCTTGTCGTACTCCTTCTTACCCCGGGCGAGAGCCACGACCAGCTTCGCATACCCGTTTTCGGATATGAACATGCGCACGGCCACTATGGTCAGGCCCTTCTCCTTGTCCGCCTGCCTCAGATGGCGGAGTTCCCTCTTGGTCATCAGGAGCTTCCGGTCGCGGGCAGGCTCATGCTGCCCCCATGAGCCCCAGGTGTAGAGGGCGATGTTCATCCCACGTACCCAGAGCTGGCCCCGGCCGTCGAAATAACAGTACGCATCCGCAAGGGAGGCCCTTCCGCTCCTGACAGACTTGATCTCGGTACCGGCAAGGACGATTCCCGCCGTGTAAGTCTCCAGGAATTCATAGTCGAAAGAGGCCCTCTTGTTCTTGATCTGTATTTCGTTCTTCTTTTTGGCCATAGGCTGCAAATATAGCCATATTTCATTAAATTTGCAGTTGACGTGGCACATATCAACCATACAGAATTGCTCCCTGACAGGCCCGGGATACCTCCCATGGCCCCGATGCCCGAGACCTCTCCCATCGATCCCCGGGTCCTCCTGGACATGGTCCGCTCAGGAGAGACCGACCTGATCTGCATCCTCGGTCCCACCGCCTGCGGCAAGACCCGCTACGCCGTAGAACTCTGCCGTAAGCTAAACGCCCTCTCCTCCGGGGCGGACATCCTGCCCGAGAGGACATTGGCTCCCGAAAAGGGAGGGGACCCACTTCGTGGGGAGGATCCGCGAGGGCAGATGTCCGCCCCGGAGGACACGCTGACCGAAAGGACCTTACCTCCCGAAAAGGGAGGGGACCCACTCTGTGGGGAGGATCCGCGAGGACAGATGTCCGCCCCGGAGGACACGCTGACCGAAAAGGGAGGGGGGAAAGCCGAGATCATCTCCGGAGACTCCAGGCAAGTGTACAGGGGAATGGACATCGGAACCGGAAAAGACCTCGAAGAATACGGAGAAATCCCCTGCCACCTCATAGACATCGCCGACCCCGGCACACGCTACACGGTCTACGACTACCAACGCGACTTCGAAGCCGCCTACAAAGACATATGTTCACGCGGAGGAATCCCCGTACTCTGCGGCGGATCAGGTCTTTACGTACAGGCGGCAACATGCGGCTACCAGCTCACCAACGTCCCACCGGACCCTGGATTCAGGGCCGCCATGGAGGCCGAAGACCCCGCCGAACTGCGCCGCAGGCTCCTCCAAATCAAGCCCGACACCCCCGAAGGCACACTCCAGTCCACCAGGCGCGTCATCCGTGCACTTGAAATAGCACGCTACGAAAGACAGCACCCAGTACAGCACAGCAACAGCCTCCCGAAGAAAACATTCTACATAGGGATCCTCGCCACCAGGGAAGAAAGGGTAGAAAGGATAGACCGCAGGCTGGACGAAAGGCTCGCATCAGGCCTCATCGAAGAAGTCAGGGGCCTGCTCGCACGCGGAATCGACCCGGAAGACCTGATCTACTACGGACTGGAATACAAATTCGTCACCCAATACGTCCTGGGCATCCTCACATATGAACAGATGAGGACCCTCCTGGCCAACGCCATCCACCAGTTCGCCAAGAGGCAGATGACCTGGCTTCGCGGAATGGAAAAAGACGGAATCGAAATCCACTGGACAAGGCCCTGACGGCCTGGACAGCACTAATCGCCGGAACAACGCTAATCGATCGTCCCTCCACGCAGGTTCGTCGTCCTCGGAGCCTCCACAGAACGCCAATAGGCCGTATCAAACGAAGACGGATTCACATACGGCCCGTCATGCTCCAGGCGGAAAGCCAGATAGGTGATCTTGAAACCCTGCTCCAGGAACATCCTCTCATAATGCGTCTTGACCTCGTACAACGCCCCGCCTCCCTCAAGCCCGGGATTGGCGTAAAGGTCATCGGTACAGGAAATCACCTCCAGGGAATTAGCCTCGCAGACCGCCTTCGTGTACTCATGGAGGAACCGGCTGTCAGTCTTCAGGCGCACCACTCCCCCGCTCCCGAGGAACTTGCGGTAACGCTCCAGGAACATAGGGGAAGTCAGCCTGCTGTTCTCGCTGGACATCTGCGGGTCCGGGAAAGTGATCCATATGTCCGAGACCTCCTCCGGAGCGAAGAACGCCGTGATGAACTCGATCCGCGTACGCAGGAACGCAACGTTCGGAAGGTGTTGCTCCTCAGCATATTTCGCACCTCTCCACAGGCGTGCGCCCTTGATGTCCACACCTATGTAATTACGCGAAGGTTCCCTGAGCGCCAGGTCTATGGTGTACTCCCCCCGGCCGCATCCCAGCTCGAGCACTATCGGCTGCGGGGCGGCGAACATACGTTCATTCCACCTGCCCTTGATCTCGTGGTCCCTCAACAAAAGAGGCAACCCGCGGCCACTGAGCCCCTCCCGGCGGTCAAGCACCTGGGATGCATCCGGCTGAAGCAGGCAGCTGAAAGTCTCGTTCTCGGCGAAGCGCTTTAATTTCCCGTGTCCCATATCTGAATTTTGAGTTGCAAAATTAATAAAAATCAGATTTTTTACTTAAGTTTGTAACAATAGCTAAAACAATTCAAAAACCTCACGCCATGAACACCCTATTCTACATGGTCCCTCTGGCATCCCTTATTGCCCTGTTCTTTGCCTGGCTTTTCTACGCCCAGATGAAGAAAACCGACGAAGGGACTCCGACAATGAAAGAGATAGCCAAATACGTCCGTGACGGAGCCATGGCCTATCTCAAACAGCAATACAAGGTCGTAACGATCGTATTCATCATCCTCGCCGTCATATTCGCCATAATGGCATATGGCTTCAACCTCCAGAACAGCTGGGTACCCTTCGCCTTCCTCACCGGCGGACTCTTCTCCGGACTGGCCGGCTTCATCGGAATGCGCACAGCCACATATGCTTCCGCAAGGACGGCGAACGCCGTCGGAAAATCCCTGAACAGCGGATTGAAGATAGCGTTCCGCTCCGGCGCCGTAATGGGCCTCACCGTTGTAGGGCTCGGCCTGCTGGACATCTCAATATGGTGGCTCATCCTCAACGGCTTCGTGCATGAAGCCTCCGAATCCCAGAAACTCATCGTAATCACCACCACCATGCTCACATTCGGCATGGGCGCCTCCACCCAGGCTCTCTTCGCCAGGGTCGGCGGAGGCATCTACACCAAATGCGCTGACGTCGGGGCCGACATAGTCGGAAAGGTAGAAGCCGACATCCCCGAAGATGACCCGCGCAATCCCGCCACCATCGCAGACAACGTAGGCGACAATGTGGGTGACGTAGCCGGAATGGGTGCCGACCTGTACGAATCCTACTGCGGATCCATCCTGGCCACCATGGCACTCGGGGCCTCGGCATGGTTCGGGGACGTCGAGATGCAGACAAAGGCCATAATGGCCCCGATGATGATAGCATCGCTCGGCGTAGTACTCTCAATATTAGGTATATACTGTGTCCGAACAAAGGACGGCGCCTCCCTTGGCGACCTGCTGAAATCCCTCAGCCGCGGCACCAACCTCTCGGCCGTCCTCATCGCCGTAGCCACATTCGGCATATTCCGCCTTCTGGGCTTCAGCAACTGGTGGCAGCTCTCCCTCAGCGTCCTGAGCGGCCTGGTCGCAGGGGTCATCATAGGAAAAATCACTGAGTACTACACCTCACACTCCTTCAAGCCGACACGCAAACTGGCAGAGAGTTCCCAGACCGGCTCAGCCACGGTAATCATCAGCGGAATCGGCCTCGGAATGATCTCCACCGCCATCCCTGTAGTAACCATATGCATAGCCATCCTGCTCTCCTTCGGATTCGCAACCGGCTTCGACTTCTCCCAGGCAACCCTCAGCCAGGGACTTTACGGCATATCCATAGCCGCGGTCGGAATGCTGTCCACCCTCGGCATCACCCTCGCCACCGATGCATATGGCCCGATCGCCGACAACGCAGGCGGAAACGCACAGATGTCGGAACTTGACCCAGAGGTCCGTGAACGCACCGACATCCTCGACTCCCTGGGCAACACCACGGCAGCTACCGGGAAAGGCTTCGCAATCGGCAGTGCGGCACTCACCGCCCTGGCCCTCCTGGCCTCCTACATAGAAGAGATCAAGATCGGACTTCACCGCATCGGGGAGCAGGTTACTTCCGTCGGCGGACAAATGATCGATGCCACGAACGCATCCATCCCGGACATTGTCTCCTTCTATGAAATCAACCTGATGAACCCCATAGTACTCACCGGCATATTCGTCGGAGCCATGATGGCCTTCCTCTTCTGCGGAATGACCATGAACGCCGTCGGAAGGGCCGCGGAGAAGATGGTCGTTGAAGTCCGCCGCCAGTTCAAGGCCATAGCCGGAATCCTTGAAGGGAAAGCAAGGCCTGACTACAAGAACTGCGTCATGATCTCTACCAGGGCAGCACAGCAGGAGATGATCCTGCCCTCCATGCTTGCGATAATAGTACCGATAATTGTCGGTGTGATCCTCGGTCCGGCCGGAGTCATAGGCCTCCTCGCCGGAGCGCTCGGCGCCGGATTCGTCCTGGCAATCTTCCTAGCCAACTCCGGAGGCGCCTGGGACAATGCGAAGAAGTACGTGGAGGAAGGCAACTACGGCGGCAAAGGATCGGAATGCCACAAGGCGACAGTCGTGGGCGACACTGTGGGAGACCCCTTCAAGGACACCTCCGGTCCGTCACTGAACATACTGATCAAACTCATGAGCATGGTTTCCATTGTCATGGCCGGACTCACTGTCGTCATGCATTAACGGATAACAATCAGACGAACAGCGTCTTACCACCTTTTACAGGGTCCCGAAACTTACAATTCGTCAGTTTCGGGACTATTTTTGTTAAAAAATTTGAAAAATTGAAAATTATTTTCCACTTTTGTGGTAAAGGTGGAAAATACGTATGAAGAAAAATAAAGTCACAATCCGCAATGTAGCCGAAGAAGCAGGAGTATCCGTAACACTGGTTTCATTCGTAATGAATGCAAAACAGCGGCCTGACGGCAGTCTCGACTGCCCGGTCAATCCCAAGACCGCAGCCCGCGTCAAGGAGGTCGCCGCACGTCTTGGCTATCGCAAGAACGTAGCTGCCGCATCACTGCGCAGCGGGCGTTCCAACACCATCGCCGTCATTCCGACGGACATGTCCAACAAATTCTTCGCAGGAATCTCCCGCTGCATAGAAGACAAGGCCCAGAAAGATTACAACTACACAACCTTGTTCGCCAGCTCCGACGAAGACGCGAAGAAACTCGGTTACATCCTCGACACCGTCAACGCACACAACATCGACGGCGTAATCCTCGCTCCCTGCGAAGGCAGCAAGGAAGCTATCCAGAAACTTCTTGACTACAGGATCCCCACTGTCCTGATCGACCGTAACATCGAAGGCATCGAAGGGGTCGGAAAAGTGCTCCTTGACGATTTCCAGGCAGGATATGACGCTGCCCAGCTCCTGATTTCCAAAGGCCTCAAGAAGATCGAGATGATCTCCTACTCCCTTGGCATCTCCAGTTTCACCGAGCGTGAGACCGGCTACAGGAAAGCCATGGAAGAGGCGGGCCTTGCCGGATTTGCGAAGATCCACACCACTACATATGCCACTGCATCCACCGACATTCCAAAGATCATCACCGATGCAGTCAAGAGGGGGGTCGAGGCATTCTTCCTGCCAACCTATTCCCTTTCCGCCCAGGTCATGAAGACCATGAAGGACAACGGTTACAAGACCCCGGACGACCTGGCCCTGGTGTGCTTCGACGTCAGTGACATCTACGAACTCTACGAAACCACTGTCACCCACCTCATCCAGCCCCTCAAGGAACTCGGCGAAAAGGCTGTCGAGGTCCTCGGCAAGATGATCGAGAACAATGAACCTGGAGAGACTGTGATCCTCAAGCCGGAAATGATCCTCGGCGGTTCAAC
>CADCQP010000048.1 GCA_902803535.1 uncultured Bacteroidia bacterium
CTCTCCTAAAAAATTACGTAATTCTCCTAAAAAAATTAGGAGATATGAAAAATTCGTTTTATATTTGCCACAGACGATGATAATCCAGCTTGAAAGATGAAACAGAAACTGACTGCGAAAGAAGAGATGCTGATGAACATATTCTGGGAACACGGAAGCATGTTCATCCGCGACCTTATCAATTATATACCGGAACCGAAGCCCCACTACAACACGGTGGCTACCTTGGTCAAGTTCTTGGAAGAGAAAGGGTTCCTGGAGCGGGAGCCGATGGCCAACTCGTTCCGGTACAAAGTAAGGATCAGCGAACGGCAATACAGAGGACGGACCGTTTCCGACGTGGTCGCACAATATTATAACAACTCCTACACCTCCCTGGTGTCCCAGTTTGTGGAGGAAGAGAAAATCGACCTGGACGAGCTCAAGGCTCTCATCGCATCCATAGAAAGCAAGAAATCATGACCGCATTCCTTCATTACATAGCGCTCAGCGGGTTGTACCTGGGTGTCTTTTACGCATTTTACCTGCTGGTGATGCGCCGTACCACCTTCTTCACCCTCAACCGTTTCGTTGTGCTGCTGGGGTCGGTCGCCTGCGCCCTGTTGCCTCTGCTGAGGGTGCGCACGACATCCCTGCTGGCCGCTGCCGGGCCGATGACCATCATCGGTGCAGGCGAGGCAGCCGCTGACGGATCCGCGGCCGGCACCTTCTCATGGCCCGGCTGGTTGACGGCACTTTACGTAACCGGAATTGTGGCCGTGGCCGGATACACATTGATATCTGCCCTGCTCCTGCACCGGCGGGTATCAGGAGGCACCCGTACGCGGATTGAGGGCTTCAAGACTGTCATTCTGAGTGACAATCTTCCGTCCTTCACCTTCGGGAAAACTATCTTCATCGGCAGAAAAGACCTGGAGCAGCATCCGGCCATTTTCTCCCACGAAGCAATGCACGTGGTCAAACGACATTACCTGGACCTTTCCCTCTTCTGCGCCATCCAGATGCTCTGGTGGTGGAATCCGCTGGTGTGGATAATGCGCACGGAGCTGGGCCTCCTGCACGAATACGAGACCGACGAAGGCGTCATCTCTAAAGGCATCGATGCTACTCAATATCAACTACTTCTGGTGCGGAAAGCCGTGGGAGAGCAGCGTTTCTCCCTGGCCAGCGGCTTCCAGCACGCCCAACTCAAAAACCGAATTGCCATGATGCTCAAACACTCTTCCAACGGCTGGATGCGCCTGTCGTATCTTGTCCTGATCCCCCTGCTGGCGGTCTTCGTTTACGCCTGCAACCCTTCCAAGAAAAGCGAGGCCCCGGCTGAAAACACCGAAACCGTCGCCCCCGCGACCAAGGCCGAAGCGACCGATCCCGCAGCCGCGACTGAAAACATTCCTTTCGCTGACGTCGAGCAGAAACCCACGTTCAATGGCGGCGACGCCAACGAGTTCGCCAAATGGGTGAGCTCCCAGGTGAAGTATCCGGAAGCCGCAAAGGAGGCCGGACAACAAGGCCGGGTCCTGGTGCAATTCACTGTGAACACCGACGGTTCGATAAGTGATGCCAAGATACTGCGTGGCGCAAGTCCCGAACTGGATGCCGAAGCGCTCCGTGTGGTGAACAGCTGCACTCAGAAGTGGACGCCGGGAATGCAGGACGGAAAGCCCGTCCCGGTCTCTTTCTCCTTCCCCTTCGTCTTCCAGTTCAAGTAAAGCCTGGTGGTTTTTCCTGGTGGAGCCTACTGGTAGAAATTCCCTTCCCGGCTGATTTTTGCGAGCTGTTCTTCGCAGATGGAGAGCAGCTCTTTTACTATGTCGGGGTGCTCGGCGGACACCTCATATTTCTCCGAGGGGTCGTTGTAGATGTCGAAGAGAAGCATCTCTTTCTTGTCGAAGTAGTTCAGTCCAAGCTGGCTGTAGGTGCTGATGTGGAGTTTCCAGCGGCCTTTGCGCACTGCCATGAGGCGGTTGTCGTCGAGACCGTGGTAGAAGAAGGGGACGCCGTCTTTGACTCCGGCGCCGCTCTCTCCGCGCAGATATGGCCTGAGGTCATAGCCGTCGACGGGCCTGTCAGAGGGGATCTGACCCCCGGCAAGGCATATGCATGTGGCATATACGTCCATTCCGTTGACTACGTCTTCGTTGATTCCGGGGGCGATATGCCTGGGCCAGTAAACGAAGCACGGGACCCTCATCCCGCCTTCCCAGGTGCTGCCCTTGCCGTCGCGGAAGAGGCCTGCCGAGCCTCCCTGGTCGCCCTTGAGCACCCATGGACCGTTGTCACTCATGAACCAGACTATGGTGTTCTTGTCGAGCTTCATCTTCTTGAGGGCGCTGAGGATCTCGCCGACGCCCCAGTCGATTTCCTCGACGACATCGCCATATGTCCCGCGTTTCGACCTGCCTGCGAATTCTTTCCCGGGATGGAGGGGAACGTGGGGCATTGCATATGGAACATATACGAAGAAGTTTTCTTTCCTGTGGCGGGACATGAAGTCGATGGCCTTTTCGGTGTAGAGCCTGGTGAGCTTCGTCTGGTCTGGGTTCATCGTGATGGTGTCGTTCCCGTTCATGAGGGCTATGTCCTGGAACTTGGGCGGGATCATGTCGTTGCTGTAGGGGAGGCCGATGTACTCGTCGAATCCGTTCTGGAGCGGGAGATAGTCCTTCTTGGTGGTTCCAAGGTGCCATTTGCCGTACATGGCCGTGTGATAGCCCTGGGCCTTAAGTGCTTCTGCCAGAGTTATCTCCTCGGGATGGATACCTCTGGGGGAGTCCGGATTGAGCACCCAGCGGAAGCCGGAGCGGATCGGGTAGCGGCCGGTCATGAGCCCGTAGCGGCTGGCGGTGGATGCCGGCGAAGGGCTGTAGTAGTTGCTGAACCTTATGCCGTCCAGGGCCATCCTGTCAAGGTTGGGAGTCTTGATGTCAGGATTGCCGGTGACGCCGAGGTCGCCGTAACCCATGTCATCGGGATAGATGATTACGATGTTGGGCCTGTTGGGGTTGGCCGGGGCTGCCGGCGGGGCCGCCGGTGAATTGGGGGTGGCGGCTGATGCATTCGTGGCGAGGGCGGCTGATGCTGCGGTCAAGGCTGCCGTTGTGGCGGCAATAAAGTTCTTCATGCAGCAAAAATATGAAAAATCCACAATTTTTTTGCGGATTCATAAATATTGATTATGTTTGCAGTCCCAAATGAGCGGATGTGGCGAAATGGTAGACGCGCTACTTTGAGGGGGTAGTGGGCGATGGCCCGTGTGAGTTCGAGTCTCAC
>CADCQP010000049.1 GCA_902803535.1 uncultured Bacteroidia bacterium
AAGACCATAAAGAACGTCCGCACAGGTGATTCCACCCTGAAGATAGAGAGCCAGGACTTCAGCATAAAGCAGGACAAGAGCTTCATCAAGGACCTCAGGGCAGCCGACAAGGGAGACTCGCAGGTCAATCTTGACTCCGACGACGAGCTGATCGGACACATTCCCGGCCGCTACCACCTGGAGTGGCAGGCATGGCCCGGCATCCGCGACAAAGTCAAGGAGAACTTCAACCCCGAGCCTACGACCCTCTACCTTGTGGACACCAAGCCCTATGCAGCCATGCTAGAGAACTTCCCGGCAGGGGCCGATCCGGTAGAGATCGGCAACAGGGTAGGCAACCGCCTCCTGGAGACCAAGCACCAGCTCTACGGCAGCAAGGGCATCCACTATGCGGAGGTCTGCACCTGGTACGGAGCCCTGCGTTTCGCAAAGGCCACCGGCAACAATGAGCTCCTGGACAAGCTGCGCGCCCGCTTCGATTATCTCGCAGAAAATGAGAAGGACCTGCTTCCTCCCCCGGTCCACGTTGACCAGAACATGTTCGGATGCCTCCCGCTGAGGCTCTACGCCATCACCGGGCAGAAGAGCTACCTGGACATGGGACTCATGTACGCCGACACACAGTGGACTCTTCCGGAGAACGCTACCGCCGAGGAGAAGGCCTTCCAGGACAAGGACTACACATGGCAGACCAGGCTCTGGATCGATGACATGTTCATGATCACTATAGTCCAGAAGGAAGCCTACCTGAGGACGGGCGACAAGAAGTACCTTGACCGCGCCGCCAGGGAGATGGTCATGTACCTGAACGAACTCCAGAGGGACAACGGGCTGTTCTACCACGCACCGGACGTACCGTACTGCTGGTCAAGGGGTGACGGCTGGATGGCCGTCGGAATGGCGGATCTGCTGGGACTCCTCCCCGAGGGCCACGAGTGCCGCGAGGCCATCATGAAGGGCTACCTGAAGATGATGGAAGGCCTGCGCGCGAACATCAACAAGGACGGTATCTGGAACCAGGTAATCGACGAAAAGGACTTCTGGTCAGAAAGTTCAGGATCGGCGATGTTTACATATGCGATGATCCGCGGAGTCAGGAACGGATGGCTCGATGAAGCGACATATGCACCGATCGTGCGCCGCGCCTGGCTTTCCATATGCAATTATGTGCTTCCGAACGGGGACGTGGACGAGGTCTGCGTAGGCACCGGCAAAAAGAACAGCAGGCAGTACTACTACAACCGCCCGCGCGTTGCCGGAGACTATCACGGACAGGCTCCTGTCATATGGTGCGCACTGGCCCTTCTGTCTAACGAAAAATAACGTGTCATGAAACAATTATTCCTGGTCATTTTCATGTTCTTCCTTTCTCTGAGCGCATATGCTCAGGACCCAGGCATGCAGACTGCTGCCGCGGATACATCGAGAGTGATGCTGCACAGACGGCTCGCCCACCTTATGATGGACAAGCAGAAACTAACAGAACAGGAAAAGGTCTGGCTCCTCTCGAACATAGACGGAGCGGACCGCAATGCCGAATGGGACAGGTACCGCAACAACCGCAATACAGGTACGGCCGTTGCCATAGGAGGATACTCGGTCGCCGCACTCAGCGGTGCGGCTTCCTTCGTCTATCTCTTAGCCGGCATTTTCGGCGGAGCCTTTGCCGCGGTGCTGACCGGAGGTGATGAGGAAGCTACGCAGAATGCCACGAAAGAAGCATTCAACACCGCCGGGGTATTTGGGGTTGTGGCCCTCGGTTCGGCGGTCATCGGATCGGCCGGGCTGCCCATAGCGATTGTCAACGGCCGCAGGATGAACAAGATCGTTAACGACTACAACTCGGCCACCCAGTACAACACCCTTCCGGCCCCCGCACAAGAGCAGCCTGCACTGACATTGTCCCTCATCCCGGCCACCAGGCCCGCAGTCCCCGGACAGAACGGGGCCTTCATCGGCATCGGACTGGGAGTCAACTTCTAAAATCAGATTCAAATGAAAACATATGCTAAAATCCTCCTCGTCGCGGCAGCCCTGTCGCTGATGAGCCTCCCAGCTTCCGCCGGGAAAGTCGTTACCGATTCGCTGCGCAGTTCCGCCCTGGGCAAATACGTCAAGTGCAATGTCTATCTCCCGGACGGTTTCAATGCCCAGGGAAAGACATTCCCCGTCATATACCTCCTCCATGGACTGACCGACACTTACACGGCCTGGATGGAGAAAGGCAACATGAAACCGGTTGTGGATGAGCTCATCACCAGCGGGGAAAGCCTTCCGGTAGTGATAGTGATGCCGGACGCAGGCGGACCGAATCCGGTGGACACCTGGAACGGCTATTTCAATGTCCCGGGACGCAACTACGAGGACTTTTTCTTCCAGGAACTGATCCCATGGGCCGAGAGCAAGTACAAGGCCGGCGGATCCAAGGGACGCAGGGCGATAATGGGCCTTTCAATGGGAGGAGGAGGCAGCACAGTCTATTGCCAGAGGCATCCTGACATGTTCTCTTCCTGCTTCGCGATGAGCGCATGGCTGGACGAGGACATGACCGGCCAGAAGCCCTCCAAGGAAGGCGACAGGCTTTATGCCGTACGGAAATCGGTCCACGAGCACTCAGCCCTGGACTTCATCGAGAATGCAGACCAGGCAACCCTGGAGAAACTGCGTTCCCTGGCCTGGTTCATCGATTGCGGTGATGACGACTTCCTTCTGGACCTGAACGTGAAATTCTACCAGCTCATGCGGGACAAGAAGGTCCCTGCCCAGCTGAGGGTCCGCAACGGCATCCACAACTGGGAATACTGGCATTATTCCATCCGCACCGCCCTCCCCTACGCTTCGAGGAACTTCACGTTGTAATTATTTCACCAAATAAAGCTGTTCTCCCATGAAAAGGATTCGGATTATCGTATTCTCCGCCGCGGTGCTTCTTGCGTGCATCCAGGCAATTACCGCATATGCTTACACGGAGCGCAACTTACTGACCGGCAAGTACTCCAAAGAGGATGTCGGACAAATGCTCATCCGGAACCAGAAATGGGTGCCATATCCCGATTACTCAGACCGCTCCGGATGGGACGCACTCTTCGGAGACCTCAAGGGCACATATGTCAAACTGGGAGAACAATACCTGGACTACGACTGGAAAGTACTGAAAGCCACCGATTTCCTGGAATATGAACGCTCCGGCGCCCGCATTGAGGGACCATGGAGGCAGAATGCCCAGGCGGTCGCATTCTTGCTGATGGCCGAACTGGCAGAGGGCAAGGGACGGTTCCTGGACCAGCTGATAAACGGCGTCTATGTGTTCGCCGAGACGACCACATGGTCATGGAGCGCCCACACGGGAAGACAGAAGTCCCACCGCGCCATCCAGGCATGGGACGACCCGGTCTTCGACCTGGCGGCGGGAATGGCCGCGAACCTGTTTTCCTGCGTCTATCATTTCATGCATGAGGAATTCGACAAGGTCGATCCGGAAATCTCCCGCAGGCTCCGCCACGAGCTGAAAGTCAGGATCCTGGACCCCTTCCTGTTCAACGATTCCTTCTCGTGGATGAACCGTAAAGGGGGTGCCTCCAACAACTGGAACCCCTGGTGCAACAGCAACGCCCTGCTCGCATTCATGCTGGTCGAGGATGACCCGCAGAGGCTTGTCGACGGAGT
The DNA here is from genome assembly GCA_902803535.1 of uncultured Bacteroidia bacterium. Taxonomy (GTDB): domain Bacteria; phylum Bacteroidota; class Bacteroidia; order Bacteroidales; family UBA932; genus Cryptobacteroides. Next base: position 3,667 of record CADCQP010000049.1, read on the forward strand.
GTGGCTGTCCATGCAATCAGTCGATTATTTCCTGAACTACATCAAGGGGGACGGCGCATGCGAGGAAGGCGCTTCTTATTGGGCCAGGGCCACGGGGAAAGTATTTGATTATCTGGACATCCTCTCTCTTGCAACCGGCGGCAAGATCGACATTTTCGACAACAAGCTTATCAGGGAATGCGGAGAATTCATCGCCCGTTCATATGTCGGGGACGGCTGGTTCGTCAACTTCGCGGACGCCCCCGCCAAAGGCGGTGACAGCAATGACCCGTTCATGATCTACCGCTACGGAAAAGCAATTGACAACCCGATTATCAAAGGGTTCGCCGCTTCTTTCTACCAGGAGAAACTGGCGGCCAGGGATGGGGCACTTGATGGTTACGGCACTCCCGTTTTCCAGGGCAGTTCCACAGGTGCCCACAACTCGATGAATATGTTTCCCCCGGCCATCATGCAGTTCTGTTCGGAGTTCTTCTGTTCCTTGAGGGGCCTTGATATCCGTAAGGAGCTCTCTGCCGAGAAGCCCTCGTTCACACATCCGGCCTGCACCTGGTATCCTGAGACCCAGTTCTGCTACATGACGAACGACGCCGGGATGTTCCTTGCCACCAAGGGCGGCCACAATGCAGAAAGCCACAATCACAATGATGTCGGCACCGTGTCATTCTACATTGACAATGTTCCGATCCTGGTCGATGCCGGCAGGGCGACATATACCCGCCAGACCTTCTCCGGTGACCGTTACAAAATATGGTTCACCCAGAGCATCTACCACAACACTCCGGCCATCAACGGAGTCGCGCAGAAAGACGGTGCCAGCTTCAAGGCGGCCGGAGCATCATTCGATCCCGCCAGGATGACCTACAAGGCCGACATATCCGGGGCATATCCCCAGGAGGCTTCCGTCAAGTCGTGGGTCCGCTCATGCACACTGGGCAGGGACCGCCTGGTCATAAAGGACAACTTCTCCCTCTCAAAGTCAGTCTCGCCCAACCTGGTCAACTTCATGACCTGGGGAGACGTGGACATCACCACTCCCGGGGTGGTCCGCATAAAGGCAAGCGGGAAATCCGCAGTCATCGAGTACGACAAGAGGAAGTTCACCCCTGCGCTGGAAAAGATAGAGCTCAGCGACCCTGCGCTGTCAAACATCTGGGACAAAGCCCTTTACCGCGTCATACTGACCGCCAGGGGCACCCAGCTGAAGGATTCCTACATCTTCACCGTCAGGGAAGCAGATTGAGGAACAGGGTTATAACGCCGGTATTGATCAAATCCACGAACATCGCTCCCACTATCGGGATGATGATGAACGGAACCGTGGCGTAACGGTATTTCAGGCAGACCGCCGACATGTTGGCCATGGCGTTGGGGGTCGCACCCAGGCCGAAGCCGCAAAGCCCGCTGATAAAGACGGCCGCATCATAATCCCTTCCCAGGACCGGGAAGGCGACGAACCTTGCGTACAAGGCGATGAACAGCACCTGAGCCAGCAGGATGACGCAGAGCGGGAGCACCAGGCTGGCCAGCTCCCATAGCTTCAGGGTCGCCATGGCGATGCCCAGGAACAGGGAAAGGCATATGTTTCCGAAAGATATGATCCTGTCCATCCCGAGCACGTCCCTGCCTTTGGAGCCCAGTTCGCAGACGTTGCGGATCAGGCATGCGACTATCAGCGATCCGAAATAGGTCGGGAAAGTGATTCCGGTACTGGCAAGAAGATGGCTCAGGCATGATCCCAGAGCCATTGTCAGGACCAGGATGAAGACTGCCTTGGCATATCCGCGGAAAGATTTTTCTTCCGACTCAGGACGAAGTTCCTTGTAGGCCGGATCGGCAGTACTGCTTTCCATCCCGGAGACAATGTCGGTAGAGCCAGATTCTTCCGCAAGATGGCGCTTCCGG
>CADCQP010000050.1 GCA_902803535.1 uncultured Bacteroidia bacterium
GAGTTTGCTCCAGTCGATGTAGTTGAAGACCCTGTCCTTGTCATCGTCCAGGACGAACATATGGTTCTTTGTAGTTCGCTTCCCGACAGGATAATCCATTATGAGCTGCATGTCTGCCACTCCGTTGCCGGTAAGGTCGGCGAATTTGACTACAAGGTCATATTTCCCGTCCTTGTCGCGATCGACCAGCAGGCAGTCATTTACTGTGTCGCCCTCAAGGTCCCCTTCTTTCATGTTCCCGTCATCATCCAGCCACAGGATGGGGACACCTCCGGCGATGTAGCTCTTGACCGCATCCTGCCGGCCGTCCTTGTTCAGGTCCATGAATTCAGGATTCTCCCCGACAGGGGGACGGAGAGGGTGGATCTTAAGGTTCTGGTTCCAGTATGACTGGCCATATGAAAGTATTGCAGCGAGGGCGAACGCAATGGTTAAAATGCTCTTTTTCATGGGATTGGCTGTTGTTTACTATTTGTAATTGGCCGGATTCTCGTCCTGCCACTCATTGACTCCGTCGCGGATACGGTTGCGGAAAGAGAGGGTGTCCGTAACCACTGTCTTCGATCCGTCGTCCGAAGTATATTGGTAGTTCAGGAATATTTTCCTGTCCTGAAGCAGCTTCGCCTTGTTCCAGGAGGATCCCATATCCGTGATCCTGCCGTCTGCGGAAGACACTGAGATGGCTCCGTCCTTTGCCTTGACCAGCATCTTCTGGTCCTTTTGGTTGTGGAAATAATTGATTTCCAGTTCATACGGCGAAACCGAGGTAAGGGTGTACACTTCGGAGGTGTTGCCGTCTGCAGGAATCTTCGTGGCATATGTCTCTTCCGTTGTCTTGCCGTCCGCCGTCGTGACCGTGCACTTTCCGCCGTGGTACCAGTATCCGAAAAACATGTTCTCGCATCTCAGGGCTATGATACCGAAGGACTTGGACAGCAGTACCGTGTCCGCATCGGCTGAGATGATGTGATACCCTATGGCGTAATAGGGCTTAGTCCCAGCATTCGCGTCTGACAGGAAAGCTGCCGAATCAGCTTTAAAAGTAACTGTCCCGGTGTGGTCGCCGGATTTGATGACTATCCTGTCGCTGTTGCTCAGCGTGAAAAGGGAGGCGGGAACCGGAGTCAAGGATTTGATGCCGGCCGCTACCACTTCTTCAGTGACATATTTCTGGCTCAGCGTTCCGATAGGGGCGGATCCTTGCATGCCGGTCATGGCATTGAAAGGCTCATTTCCGCCAAAGGCCGACAGGTCTCCGTTGACCAGTTCGTCGTCAATTTCGAACCGGATGGTCCGGTCCTGAGAGTTGTTCATGACGCCGCCAAGCACAACGCCGAAATCGAACTTCATCCCTTCCCCGACCACCAGGGTCCGGAGGTCATATTGATTGGCTACATAGACGGCTGAGTAGTCATAATCCAACACGTACTGGTCATAGCAGCCCGCAAGGATGAACAGGGGGGCCGCCATGGCGAGGATTATCTTGGTTTTATTCATGGTAAAATCATCTTTCATTAGAGGATACCTATTGTCTGGACCAGGAACTCCATCCTTCGTTCTGCACTAATCCCGATGCCCGCTGCATATCCGTGAAAGGAATCGGCAGGAAGCGTGATTTCAGGTTGAGGGTGTACAGGACGGATTTTCCATATGTAACTGTCCCGTCTTCTGCGACGGAGACATCGGCTTTGTAAACCGGAATGTTCCGTTCTGAGAGCGGAGTGCCCCAGCGGATCAGATCCATGAAACGCTTTCCTTCAAAGCAGAATTCGATACGGCGTTCATTCCTGACAAGCGCGTCGAATGCATCCTGGCTGGCTGCGCATTCATCCAGATAGGGATCGGAAGAACTGCCGAGTCCGGGTTTCCCGTCATATGTCTTACGGGCGCGGATATAGGTGAGGGCATCTTTTGCGGAAAGGCCAAGAGAGGAGTCAGTCGGGCCGTAGGCCCTGTTTGCTGCCTCTGCGAAAGCCAGCACTATATCGCGCCATCCGAGATAGACGACGCTGCGCGGCATGGTCTGGACTGTCTGGTCGGACCCGTTCCATCCCATGTACAGGTGCTTTTTCAGGAAATAATTGGTAAGGCCGCAGTATTGGAGCCCTGCCATGTCTTGTCCGGCCATGTCGAAGGTGTACATCACGTCCGATTCAACTCCGTTGCGGCATGCCTTCGCCCCGTGATAGAAGATTGTAGCATAGAAGCGGGGATCGCGTCCTACATATGGATTTGCCGGGTCGTATCCGCTACGTGAATCCGTAATCGGATAACCGTTCGCCATCGGGAAGGCATCGACAAGGTTCTGGGAAGGAGAATATGTGACGCTTCCGCGGAAGCCGTTGGGGTACTGGGATGCTTCCATCGTAGCCGTCTTTCCGGAGTTGCGGGAAATCCACAGGGCGTCCTTGTTGTTCGGATCCAGAAGGTCATACGGCTCCAGCGGCTTGAATCCATGGGCCCCGTCTTCGGTGAGCTTGAACTGAATAGCCTCGTAGGCATATTTCGCCGCGTTTTCCCAGCGTGTGCGGTCTTTGCCTGGGTTGAAGGCGTCGGATGCCCACATCAGATAGACGAGGGCTTTGAGGGCCGTGATGGATTGTTTGTCGAATTTCTGCCAGCGGCAGGCTCCCTGGACCTGGGTGTTGATCGCCAGCCAGTCGCGGTTGGCGATTGGCAGATATTTCAGCGCCTCGTCGCAGTCCGACAGGATCTGCCGGACACAGTCGTCGAAGGAAGAACGCTCCCAGCTGTCAGCGGGGACTGAACTCTGGTCGAAATATTCTCTTATGACCGGGGTCCCGACCAGGTTCCCTTTCTCGTCGGCGCCGCCGAACTTGCGGAGCAGGTCATACTCAAACCATGCCCTGAGGGCATATGCATCGCCCTGGTAATTGTGCCGCAGGATGCTGTCGGCTTCGTGGGAGAGAAGGTATTGGGTGTTAAGGCCTTCATCGTCCTTGAGGAAGCGGTTGCAGTAATATATGCCCTGGTAATCCCTCTCCCAGTAGGTGGCGAAGGGATCGTCGGCCGGGTTGATGGTTCCCTGGGCGAACTTCCTCATGACCGTCGTAGGCGAAGACAGCACCCCGTCGTCAGTCGCGCAGTCCAGGTAGATGTATTCCGAGGTGTTGTATGTCGCTGTGTTGGCAAGGGAGTATGCCTTGTCCACGAATCCTCTCAGCTTGGAAGGATAGTCGGAAAGGTTTTCATCCGTGTAGTGGCCGTTCGGCATAGGGTCGAGGACCGATTCACAGCCCAGCAGGGACAGGCCCAGCAGGGCCGTCCACCACATATTCTTTATAGTCATCTTATTCTTTTTCATATCCCAGGCCTGTTAGAAGGTGAGTTTGATGCCTCCGGTGAAGGACCGGAACAGCGGATAGGTCGTCACGCCGGAAGAAGTATTCTCCGGATCGACGTACGGTACCTTTGTCAGGGTCAGGAGATTGGCTCCGCGGACAAACAGGCGGATGCCGTTGAGAGAGAAATCACGTCCGATCTTCGTTTTGATGTTGTAGCCCAGCTCGACGTTCTGGATCTTGAAGAACCCTCCGTCAACCCTCCAGTAGTTGCTTGTCCTGAAGTTGTTGCTAGATGATACGTAAGCCAGGCGCGGATACTTCTCGTCATATACGAACTTGGAGTAGTTGCCGTCTCCGTAACCCATGAAGAAGTAGCTGTTCGTAAGATAGGTGTCGAAGAAAGCTTTGCCGGTACCTGTGACC
>CADCQP010000051.1 GCA_902803535.1 uncultured Bacteroidia bacterium
GCAAGGTGCGGCATCCCCGCCCTTCCGTCGAGGTACACCTCCGATAAGGCGACCTTCTTCGAGCAGATCGTTCGCGAGCGCGCTGTGGAACTCCTCATGGAAGCTCAGCGTTTCGACGACCTTCGCCGCTGGAACAGGATCGCAGACCCGAGGTATCTTGACAAGACCTGCATCGACTTCGACCGCGGTGCTGACGGCAAGCCCATCAACATCAGCGAGAGGGTCATCATCAGAAGGGTGGCTTCATCTCCGAAGATGAACTGGCTGCCCATCCAGGTGAAGTACACCAAGATGTACAAGGGATTCTCACAGAACCCGGGATGGTGATGCACTAAAACAAAATGCATATGAAACAGACATTTCAGAAAATAGCGACAATCTTCGCAGCCCTGCTTCTTGTCGGCAGCATGAGCGGCTTCGCCCAGAGCGACACTCTGCGCTACGGCAATAAGGACAAGGTCGCACTTGCTTTCCGCGAAGCCTATGACGGCGATATAGTCGGTGCATACAGCAAAGTCGTGGTCGACGACGTCGAGGAGTATGACCACAACGTCTGGAGCAACGGCATCCTCACTGGCAGAACCATGGGTATGATGGGTGCGAACAACATCCGCGGTCTCGGTGTCGGTATCGACGTCTCCTCCGAAACCCAGACCGGAGCCTCGTCGGGCAACATGCTCTACGTGGTAGACGGCCTTCCGCGAGACATAACCTACCTGAGGGCATCGGAAATCGAATCGGTTACCGTCCTCAAGGACCTCAATGCTGCTGTGCTATACGGTACCCAGGCGGTAAACGGTGTTATTATGATTACGACAAAGAGAGGAATAGAGGGGAAGAACACGTCCGATGTGAACTTCAACTTTGGCCTCTATGACCCGATTGCCATGCCGGAATACATGGACTCCTGGGAGTACATGACCTGGTACAATCAAGCCAGGAAGAATGATGGCCTGGAGCCTGTCTATAGCGATGAAGATATTCAGAACTACAAGACCGGGAACCCCTACCGCTATCCTTCCACCGACTATTATTCCGACCAGTGGCTCCGCCGTTTCAAGAACTACTATGATCTGAACGCCGAGTTCCGTGGAGGAAACAAGGTGGCGAAGTACTATGTGAATGCCGGCTGGAATTCCACCGGATCGCTCCTCGACTTCGGCCGGTGGTCCTCTGCCCGCGACAACCGCATCAACATCAGGGCCAACGTCGACCTCCAGATCAACAGCTGGATCGATATGCAGGTGGACGGCACGGCGGTCTTCCGCAACAACAAGACCGGAAGGGGCAACTACTGGAGCGAGGCGGCCACGCGTCAGCGCAACCAAATCGCACCTCTCCTCCCTATCGACTTGATCAACCCCGAGAGCCCTGAACTCCTCGCCCGCAAGAACGACGTTGACGGGAAGTATATCTTCGGCGGATCCACGAGCATCACCTCCTCCGTATTCTCCAATGGTTACGGCGGCGGAACGCTTGACGGCATCGCGAGGAAGTACACCTTCAACGACAGGCTGAACTTCGACCTGAAGGCCATCACCCCGGGACTGTCGTTCCACACGAACATGAACTTCGACTTCGGTATCTTCTACAACCAGACCGTGTACAACGACGTCTCTGTCTATCAGCCCACCTGGGCTGCCGACAGCGACACGATCACCGCCCTCAAGCAGATCGGATCCGACAACCGTCCTGGCAACCAGACAATCGCCACCCCGTACTTCCAGAGGAGAATGGGCGGCTCGGCCGTGCTGAGCTACGACAGGACATTCAACGATGTCCATCACGTCACCGCCAATGCCATTGCTTTCGCAAGCCAGTACAAGTGGAGGCTTGGTAACTCTGACAACGACACTGAGACGGAAGGTACTGAGGAGCAGTTCCAGGGTTCCAAGCTTGCCCATCTGGGCTTCCAGGCCGGCTATGTCTATGACAAGCGTTACATGGTCGACTTCAGTGCCACCTACGCCAACTCCGTGAAACTTGCTCCGGGACACCGTAGGGGCTTCTCCCCGACTTTCGGAGTGGCGTGGATCGCCAGTAACGAGGACTTCATGCAGGATGTCTCCTTCGTGGACTTCCTCAAGTTCAGGCTCACCGGCGGTGTCCATAAGTCCGACATCGGTATTCCCGGCTTCTTCCTCTATGACGGAGCTTGGGGCACCAGCGGCTCATGGAACTGGGACGAGAACAACCGCAGCGGTTCAGGATACATCCCCTCCAGGGGTGAGAACTACAATCTCGGTTTCGAAGTCCGCAAGGAAATCGCCTTTGGCTTCGAGAGCGAGTTCTTGAACAGGACCCTCGGCCTCCAGGCCAATGCGTTCTTCAACAGGTACAGCGACCAGGTCGTCCGCACCAACGTGTTGTGGCCGGGATTCTATACCAACTACACCCCGTACGAGAACTACAATGAGGACAGCTACAAGGGCTTCGAGGCAGGCGTCACCTACAACAACCATTGGGGAGATTTCAGTCTCTACGCCGGAGCAAACATTCTCTATGTAGTCTCCAAATATGAGAAATACAGTGAACTGCATGACTATGACTATCAGAACTACGTAGGTCATTCTCGTGCCGGTACTTGGGCCCTGGAGTCCCTTGGTCTCTTCCAGAGTCAGGCCGAAATCGATGCCAGCCCGACCCAGACCTTCGGAACCGTCCGTCCCGGTGACATCAAGTACAAGGACCAGAACGGTGACGGCAAGATCGACTCAAACGACCAGGTCTACGTCCGCACGTGGAACCCGCCCTTCTCCGGAGGCATTGAGTTGAAGCTCGGCTACAAGAACTTCACGTTCTATACAATCGGGTATGCTTACTGGGGCAAGGATTACGCTACATTCCTCGAGAATGAGAACTACTGGTGGGTTGACGCGGCCGATCCGTATTCGACCCGTGTCAGGGATTCGTGGACTCCCGAGAATCCGAATGCCAAGTGGCCGGCCCTCCATTCGGTCGCCGCGGATAACAACAACCGCCGCTCTACGTTCTGGATGTACGACAATTCCTTCTTCCAGCTCCGCAAGGTGCAGCTCATGTACAAGATGCCCGAGAACATCGCCCGCAAGCTTTACATGACGGACCTCAATCTCTACATAGACTGCTCGAACCCGTTCCAGATAGCCCCGAACCGCGAATATCGTCAGCTGAATATCGGCAGCGAGCCGCAGTACAGGACCTATTCCATCGGATTCAAGGCTTCGTTCTGATATTAAATACTGAAAGTTTATGAAACACTACAGAATACTTTTAGCAGTTCTTATCGCTTCGCTCACCGCGTTTGCGGCCTGCGATGATCCGCTGAATCCGGAGGAGAACTTCCGTAACAACCTGGAATCCGTGCTCATGTCCCCGGCTAAGGCCGAAGGTATCATGCTCTATGGTTATACCCAGATGCCGTACATCACCCCGAGGTTTGACGATGTCGCTACGGATGACGCCGTGTCCAACAATCCGGCCAACACGTACCGCACCATGGCCACAGGCGGCTGGAGCTCCCTTTCCAACGCCCAGGACATGTGGACCCAGTGCAACAGGGGCATCATGAACCTCAACAGGTTCTTCACCATTGTTGATCAGATTGATTGGAAACCCTCCAACGAAAGGCTGGCTAAGGCCTTCAAGTCTCTCTATACCGGTGAGGCCTATGCTCTTAGGGGCATCCTGAAGTACTTCGAGCTCCGCAACCATGCCGGCGTCAGCGCCGACGGAGAGCTCCTGGGTATCCCCATCTACAATGAGTATGTCACCGACCTCGCCACTTTCTCCGAACCGAGGAAGACCTTCACCGAGTCGGTTCAGAGCATTATGGATGACTTCACTGAGGCGCTGAAGTATATCCCGATGGATTACGGTGATGTTACCTCCGTTCCTTCGGCCTACAATTACCTCAGCCTCGATGAATACAACAACATCTTCGGCGACCAGCGCAGGCAGAAGGTCAGCGGGCGCATCGTAAAAGCGTTCCAGGCCCGCGTCTCCCTGCTGGCGGCCAGCCCGGCGTTCAACCAGTCGAATACTGCATCCCTGTGGGAGACTGCCGCGAAATACGCTGGCGACCTCCTCAAGGACATCGGCGGCATAGCAGGTCTCGACCCCACCGGCAATGTCTTCTGGCTTCCGGCGCAGGTTACTGCAGCCAAGCTGAGGACAGGAGACAACAAGGACCTTCCCGAAATCATCTGGCGCCGCTACATGCGCTCATTCAGGGACTGGGAGCAGGATAACTATCCTCCGACCGTCTACGGTTACGGTCGTATCAACCCGACCCAGAACTTCGTGGACGCCTTCCCGATGAAGAACGGCTACCCGATCGACGATGCAGCCTCCGGCTATGATCCGCAGAACCCCTATGCCAACCGCGACCCGCGTCTGGCACAGATCGTAGTGCTCAACGGCAGCAAGGTCCGTGGTTCTGTGATAAACAGTTTGACAGGTTCTTCCAACGACCTTGCCAATAAGATGCAGTATTCCACCAGGACCGGTTATTACCTCCGCAAACACCTCAATGAGAATGTGAACGTACAGACCGGCAAGCAGAATACTCAGGACCACATCGAGCCGATCATCCGCTACACGGAGATCTTCCTCGACTATGCCGAGGCGGCCAATGAGGCCTGGGGACCTGACGGCAAGGGAAGCTACGGTTTCTCCGCACGTGACGTGGTCGCCGCCATCCGCAAAAGAGCCGGCATCAACGAGGATGCTTATCTTGCCACAATCTCCTCCAAGGAGGATATGCGCAAACTCATCCGTAATGAACGCCGTATTGAGCTCAGTTTTGAGGGCTTCCGCTTCTGGGACCTCCGCAGGTGGAATGTCGCCCTTGACGAACCCGCAATGGGAGTTGAACTCAATGACGGCGTCTACACTGAGGTAGAAGTTGAAGACAGGGCGTACAAGCCATACATGGTTTACGGCCCGATCCCCTACAACGAAGTCCTTAAGTTTGGATTCGTCCAGAACAAGGGCTGGGAGTAATTATTTGATAACTAAATGATTATGAAAAAGAGAATATTCACAGTTTTGGCCTGTGCTCTTGCGCTTGTATCCTGCCACAACTTTGATAAGGATTTCCCGGACTACGACTACACTACGGGTTACTTCCCGTATCAGTTCCCTGTTAGGACTCTCGTTCTTGGAGACGACATCTTCCCGAACGACAACGACAATGCCGGCAAGTTCGTGATCTCCGCTGCCATGGGCGGTGTGTACAAGAACAGCAAGGATAGGAACATCAGCTTCAGGGTAGACGAGAGCCTGTGCAACGGCGTGGGCTTCAACGCAAGTTCCCCCATCAAGGCCCTTCCGTCCTCTTACTACACGCTGAGCAACACCAGCCAGATCACCATCCCCAAGGGAGAGTACCACGGTGGAGTCACCGTCCAGCTGACGGACGCCTTCTTCAACGACCCCGATGCGATCAAGAACACCTACGTGGTCCCGTTGGTCATGACTGGTACCTCCGACCTGGACAGCCTCCTGGTGGGTGCTTCCGATGAGGCCAATCCAGACAGGCGTTTCTCCGACCAGTGGGTCGTCGCTCCAAAGGATTTTACGATGTTCGGCGTCAAGTTCATCACCGAGCTCCACGGCAACTGGCTCCACTACGGGTCCGCCACCATCGGTTCCGAGAAGGTCGAGTACAAGGCGGCTGATGATCTCACCCACGATGTCGGCAACAACGAAGTCGTGAAGCTGGTCACTACGGGAAGGCACACCACCACTCTGACTCAGAACCTCAAGGGTTCAATGAACGACGTGAGCGCCACCCTCGTGTTCACCCAGAACGGGGAGAGTGTGACCATCAGCGCCCCGGCGGATGCAGACTACACTGTAACCGGAAGCGGCTCCTACAAGAAGACTGATTTGAACGACGCCTACAACAGCTGGGGTGACAAGCAGAGGGGTATGATTACCTACTCCTTCACCCTGACTGCTGCTGATGGCAGAGTTTACAAGGCCAATGATGTCCTCGTATCACGTGACCGTGCCGTAACGCTTGAGACCTACACCCCGGTAGCTCTGTAAGAGACGGTTTATTCTGAAACGGAAGACCCCCGCAGGAAATCCTGCGGGGGTCTCTGTTTACAAGGGATTGCCGGTAATTCCAGCAACCGATCTATTACTTCTTAGAAAGCGTCGTGGTGAATGTAACCGTCGATCCCTTTGGAACAGTCGCGGTGTAACCGGCAATCGTATAGCCAGTGTTGTCGCCATTCCACAAAGCTTCCGTTCTCTTCGTCCAGTCAGACGGCCTCTTGGGTTCCCATGTAGTGTAGCTGACTGCAACAGAGGAAGAAGAGGGAACCGCCTTGAGTGAGAGTGCCTTTCCGTTCCTGGTCAGGGTCTCGCCATCAGTTCCTTTCTGTACGGTAGCCGGGGTCAGCATCCTCCACTGCATCTTAGCATCAGTACCGTTAAGAGCCGTAACCTCATCCGTAATCACACGGTCATCCCCGACAAGGCGGACCGTCCTCTTGACAGAAGCAGCCTGCCCCTTGAAAACAGGAGTGAGGTCCATCTTGACTCCCAGGGAAGAAGCATCCGTGTACCTCTCCACAATCGTAGCCTTACCGGCAACGACATGGTCGGTTGCATATGTCTTGCTGACGCTTCCGTCGGAATTCTCGAACGTCAAAGTACTGTGCGCCAAGTTGTTCATCCTGAAGAACTCCCAGCGCAGGGACTTCTGCGACATGGTCCAGTAACTTCCTCCGGCAGCCGCCGTCAGATTCTCTGCCTGCGCATAATCCGGCCTCTGGAGATCATCCGACCAGCGCACGCCCTGGGACTCGTAAACGAATGAACCCGCATCCATATGTCCGTGAGGCCCGCTCGCAGCGCCGCCCTTGAATCCGAAATACTTGTCATTCGCGTCGAATTTCCAGCCAGTGTGTACCATGGCGACCGGCACGAGGCCCTCTCCTGTCCACATGTTTGATGACGGGAACGGAAGATTGGACGGATCGAAACTGAAGTCCATTATCATCCCGGGAACAACAGGAAGAAGACGGTTCGCAGAATATTTACCATTGTTCAGGAGCCTGATTTCATTGGCCAGCAAAGCGGCATTACCGCTCTTCGCGGCAAACCACCACATCGGGATGTTCATCGCTTCCCCGGCGCTTCCTCCGTCAGCATATGAGAAATTCCCGCCGCAGGCACTTCCCATGAACAGCATGAAATCTCCGGTCTTCATGAATCCGTTAATCGCGGAAAGGCCGTGGTCATTTCCGAAGGCCTTTATGAGCAGCTCGTTCAGGCAGACCTGATAAGACGTTCCATACTCCCAATAGCCATATCCTTCACCGTAGTTTCCATCAGGAGAATACATCTGCTCAACGGCTACCGCATTGGACGTCAAGGCATTCTCTATAGCCTGAGCAGCATTTGCCTTATCCTGCGGATAGGTAGCGATTGCCGCCGC
>CADCQP010000052.1 GCA_902803535.1 uncultured Bacteroidia bacterium
ATCGTAATAGTCTGTCTGGAGATAGCGGAAAGAATCGTAATACATCTGCTTGGATCCCTCCGGACTCGCATCTCCGAAATTGGAAAGCTTGGTGGCGATGTAGTAAGAATCCCTGGGATAACGGCTCAGGGCGATCCCGGCCGCTATTTCAGACTGTCCCTGGAGATAGGCCGGGGAGGTGTCATAATAATTCACACCATGCTTGTAGGCGTAATCCACCAGTTCATTCACAGTCTCCTGGTCGATCTTGTCCCGTTCCCCGTCGCGGCCCTTGATCATGGGCCAGCGCATACATCCGTAACCAAGCAGGGAAACCTTGTCGCCATTGCGCGGGTTCACCCTGTATTCCATCTCTCCGCCACCGGAGGCAGAGCCGTTCCCCGTAGCGTCAGAGCCGCCTTTCACCCCGCCCGGGGCACATGCGGAAGCACCCATGGCCAGGGCACCTGCACCTGATATCTTTATGAATTCTCTTCTGTCCATATGAATAATCTGTTTAACGGGGTCAATTGGAAACGTGAACGTGAAGTCCTTCGACATGGATGGCGCTTATCGGCCTTGAGGGGCAGAGATTCTCACATGCTCCGCAGCCGATGCACTGATCCTCGTTGACTACGGGACGTCTGAGCGAATCCTTGTCATCAGGATCCATCGGCACCATGATAATCGCGCCGGTCGGGCAGTGGCGGGAACAGTTCCCGCAGCTTGTATCCTTGGCCTCCACGATGCACAGGGACCTGTCAACCACGGCAGTACCGATGTGGAATACAGTCTTTTCCTCCGGAGTCAGGGGGAGGATCGCCCCGGTGGGACACACATCGGAACAGACTGTGCATTCCGGGCGGCAATAGCCTCTCTCATATGACATCTCCGGCTGCATGAAGCGGGTCAGGTCCTGCGAGGGGCGAAGCACGTTGTTGGGGCATGCCGAAACGCAGAGCTGGCAGGCAGTACAGTGCTTGTAGAAATCCTTCACGCTCTTCGAACCGAACGGGGTCAGCGGCACATTGCGCCTGGGTTTCTCCTTGTCCAGGATCTGGGCGAATCCACCGTCGAGTTTCTTCTCCTGCGAACGGGCAGCGCCCCCGAAAGCGACGAGCGCAGCCGAGGCCAGGAATGCACGCCGACCGCCTCCGGAAGATTCCGAATCACCGGCAGCGTCCTTGGACCTGGCATATGCGAAGCGGTACTTAAGCGCACCAAACTTGCAGTTGTCAATGCAGTCGAAGCAGTCCACGCACCTGGAATAATCAATCTTGTGGCCGCCGGAAATATCTATGCATGAAGCCTTGCACTTCTTCTCGCACATATGGCAGTCACGGCATTTCTCCGAATCGATCACGGGACGGAAAAGCGAGAAACGAGACAGGAAACTCAGAGTAGTACCCACCGGGCATATGGAATTGCACCATGTCCTGCCGCTCTTCCAGGCCAGCCAGACTACGGCTACGAGGGTCGCGGCTGCGACAGCCAGCACCCCTGCACTCTTGAGCCAGACTTCCCTGGTGTAGAATGCATATGACCCGGCACGCTCGGCCAGGAGCGCCAGCAAGTTGTTGCCCCACTGCACCAGCGGAGCGAAGATGCTCTGCACGATGCGTCCATATGCACTATATGGCGCCAGAAGGGCTACGAAAGGCTGTATCCCGGCAATCAGGGCGATGATGAAGAGGCCGAGAAGACCGTAGCGGAGCCATTTATATTCTTTCCTGAAATGGAAACGGGATTTCTTCCCTTTCCGGCGGTCGCTGAACCATGAAACTATGTCCTGGAAGATTCCCAGGGGACATATCACCGAACAATAAACTCTTCCGAAAACCAGGGTCAGAATTGCAAGAAGGGCGACTATGACCAGATTCAGCGCCATTACGGCAGGCAGGAACTGGATTTTTGCCATCCATCCAAGCCATGCATGGAGCGAACCGGACAGGTCCAGGAACAACAGCGTCACGCCGATGAACATGACTGCTGCGATTGCGATACGTATTTTCCTGAGCATAGGCGATTTTATGTAGTATACAAAAATAGTATAAATTAGAAAAATCTGAAAATTGTGATTTAAAATAGGTTAATATTCGTAAATTTGGAAAAACACCAAAACTATGCGTTTCAAAAGCCTGTTCGCTGCACTCTGCCTTGCAGCCGCCGCGGTCATATCGGTATCCTGCGGCTCCCCTGAACCCAAGACCGGTTATGAAAGCCTCACTGCGGACAACCATCCCAGGATATTCTTTACCGCAAAAGACTTCAAAGACATCAAGAAGGCTGTCGCAAGGAATGACAATCCGATCCTGACCAGCCTACATGAACAATTGATGCAGACCGCAGATGAGCTTGGACTGAGCGAGACCGAGCTCAAATACGGCAGGGACGCATCCGGCCGCAGGCTCACCACCGACGGGACCGGACGCCTGGTTTCCGCGGCATATGCTTACAAGATGACCGGCGACAAGAAGTACCTCGACCATGTCGAATGGGATCTCAAGTGCATCTGCAATTACCCCGACTGGGTGCCGGACCATTTCCTCGGCGCAGCTACAATGAGCATAGGCGTCGGCCTGGCATATGACTGGCTTTACGACGACCTCTCCCAAGAGACTAAGGACCTGGTTGTCAAAACATTGCGTTCTCACTCCATAGATCCGTCCATGGCACCGGACCCGTCCACACAGAAGGAATGGTGGTGGCACAGTACCTCTAACAACTGGAACCAGGTCTGCGAGTGCGGCCTGGCTACGGCCGCCTTCGCCATCTACGAAACCTGCCCGGAAATCGCAAAGGCGGTTATCGAAAAGGCCGGATCGAGCAATGTGAACGCCATGATAGGGAGCTACTCCCCAGACGGAGTCTACCCGGAAGGCCCCGGTTACTGGAGCTACGGTACCAATCATGAGGTACTTATGCTCTCGGAGTTCGAACAGCTTCTCGGACACGATTTCGGGCTTTCCGACACCCCGGGCTTCCTGAATACCGGGACCTACCAGATGTATTCCACGGGGCCTACCGGAAAAGCATTCAACTACTCTGACGGCGGCGAGGGAGTAGGTGCGCGGATCGCACAGTGGTACTTCGCGGCAAAGAACAACGACCCGAGCCTTCTCTGGCTTGAGAAGCCATATGTAGAAGAGCATAAGTTAGTGGGCAACACCCACATCTTCTACCTTATCGCCATGGTACTGAAAAGCGGGATAAAGGACATTCCCGAACCTCCCGCAGGCTGCTACACCGGCCAGGGACACAATCCCCTTATGATGACCCGCACCGGATGGGGCAAGGAAGACCTGTATCTGGGCATAAAGGGCGGATCCGCCAGCAACAACCACGCTCATATGGACGCCGGGGAATTCGTATTCGACGCCTATGGCTACCGCTGGGCCAAGGACTATGGTAATCCCGGCTACGCCATCCTCGAAGCCTTCCTGAAGGACAACCGGGACGGACTCTGGGACATGAGCCAGGATTCCCCCCGCTGGCGTTTCTTCACATATCACAACCTTAGGCACAACACCCTCACAGTAAACGACAAGAGCCATCTCGTCAAGGCCACCGCGCCCCTCAAGGTGTCCGGTGAAGGAGCCGGAGCCGAGGCTGAGACCGATCTCACCGAGATCTTCGGCGGAGACGTCAAGTCCGCCAAGAGGACTGCTTCCATAGTCGACGGCAAATATCTCAGCGTCACAGACTGCATTACCGCCCCTGACCGCAAGGGCGCGAAGGTACGCTGGACGATGGTTACCCCTGCAGCCGTCAAAGAGGTTGCCGACGGGTTCGAACTTACCCAGGGAGATGTCGTAATGAAACTCCACACAGACGGAGCCAAGGTCTCCTACAAGAACTGGCCGGTCGGCCGTGAAGCCAGGGACCTTTGCCCCGAAGCATTCGACAGGCTCTGTGACGGGACTGCCCTCATAGGCTATGAAATCACAGTCCCCGCAGGGAAGACCGTTGAGCTCACAACTACCCTCAAGAGGGTCAAATAGAATTATTTCCGAAAACAC
>CADCQP010000053.1 GCA_902803535.1 uncultured Bacteroidia bacterium
AGCATGCTTCCTCTTGATCTTGCCCGTTCCGGTAAGCGTGAAACGCTTTTTGGCACCGGAGTTGGTCTTAAGCTTTGGCATTTTGTTGAAATTTTAAAAATATTGAGCCCGCAACCACTGCGGAATCATTTCTTCTTGATAGGAGCGATCATTATGTTCATCCTCTTGCCCTCGAGCACAGGCATATGCTCTGTCCTGCCGTACTCTTCGAGCTCTACCGCAAAACGCAGGAGCTGCTTCTCTCCCTGGTCCTTGAACATTATCGACCTGCCCCTGAAAAAGATCGTGGCCTTGACCTTGGCACCTTCCTGAAGGAACTCCCTTGCATGGGCGAGCTTGAACTGGAAGTCGTGCTCATCGGTGTTGGGACCGAAACGGATCTCCTTGATAACAACCTTGGAAGCATTGGCCTTCATCTCCTTCGCCTTCTTCTTCTGCTGATAGACGTACTTCTGGTAGTCAAGGATCTTGCATACGGGGGGATCCGCCTTAGCGCTGATCTCCACCAGGTCAAGCCCCTGTTCATCAGCCATCGCCTTTGCTGCCGAGAGCTGATAGATACCGGGATTCTCGATGTTGTCTCCTACAAGGCGGACCTGGGGTGCCCTGATTTCATCATTGATCCTCGGTCCCTCATCCCCGCCAGTGTGGGCATTGGTCCGGGCGCCGTTGTTGCCGGCTGAAGGTCTGGTCGCATTCGACGGCCTGAAGCTGCTGAAATGCGGTTTGTAAGGTGTTGCGATAAAAAATCCTCCTTATAATTAATTAAACATATAATCAGCCCTGAAGGTGAAGTTCTTCGTCGATCTTCGACTTGAACCACTTCAGGAAATCTTCTTTTTTCACGACTCCCGCATCTGCGCCTTCGTAACGGATCGACACGGTCCCGTCAGCAGCCTCTTTCTCTCCGATAATCAGCAGCACAGGCACCCTGAGCAAGGCAATCTCGCGGATCCTCTTTCCGAGGGTTTCGTTGCGGTCGTCTATGGAAGCGCGAATTTCGGAATTTTTCAGCAATTCGCAAACTTTTTCGGCATATTCCGCATATTTTTCGCTGACTGGCAGCACTTTCACCTGGTCGGGCGACAACCACAGCGGAAGGTGTCCGGCAGTGTGCTCGAGCAGCACGGCGGTGAATCTTTCGATGGATCCGAAGGGGGCCCTGTGGATCATCACGGGACGCTTCTTGGAGCCGTCGGTATCGGTGTACTCAAGCTGGAAACGCTCCGGGAGGTTGTAGTCGACCTGGATGGTACCCAGCTGCCACTCCCTTCCGAGGGCATCCTTTACCATGAAGTCAAGCTTCGGCCCGTAGAAAGCGGCCTCGCCGTACTTGACTACGGCCGGAAGTCCCTTCTCGGCTGCGGACTCGATGATGGCCCTCTCGGCCTTCTCCCAGTTCTCCTCGCTGCCTATGTACTTGCTGCGGTCCTTCTTGTCGCGGAGCGAAATCTGAGCGGTGAACTTGTCGAACTTGAACACGTCGAACACGTACTGGATCAGGTCTATCACCTTCTTGAACTCATCCTTGAGCTGATCGGGACGCACGTACATATGCGCATCGTCCTGGGTGAAGGAACGGACCCTGGTCAGGCCATGGAGCTCTCCGCTCTGCTCATAGCGGTAAACCGTACCGAATTCGGCGAGGCGGATCGGAAGGTCCTTGTAGGAGCGGGGCTCGGAGGCGAATATCTCGCAGTGATGCGGGCAGTTCATCGGCTTGAGCATGTACTCCTCGCCTTCCTGCGGGGTCTTGATCGGCTGGAAGGAATCCTTGCCGTACTTGGCCCAGTGACCGGAGGTGACGTAGAGCTGCTTGCTGCCGATGTGCGGGGAGACTACCTGGAGGTAGCCCTGTTCCGTTAGTTTCTTGCGGAGGAAGGACTCAAGCTGGTAACGCATGGCGGCACCGCGGGGAAGCCACAGCGGAAGGCCGAGTCCGACCTTGGACGAGAAGGTGAAAAGCTTCATCTCCTTGCCGAGCTTGCGGTGGTCCCTCTTCTTGGCCTCTTCCAGGAGCACGAGGTACTCGTCAAGCATGGACTTCTTCGGGAAGGTGATGCCGTATATCCTGGTAAGCTGGTCACGGTTCTGGTCTCCGCGCCAGTAGGCACCGGCGATGGAGGTCAGCTTGACAGCCTTGATAGGAGCGGTGCTCATCAGGTGAGGACCGCGGCACAGGTCTGTGAAAGTACCGTTCTCATAGAAGGTTATGCACCCGTCGGGGAGTTCGGAAATCAGTTCGCACTTGTACTGGTCGCCCTTGCTGGAAAAATACTCCATTGCATCGGCCTTCGACACGCTGGTCCTCTTGAGGGTCTCGCCGGTCCTAGCCAGTTCAAGCATCTTCTTCTCGATCTTGGGAAGGTCTGCATCTGTGATCTGTACGCCCTCTCCCGGATCGACATCATAATAGAATCCGTTGTCAACGGCGGGTCCGATTCCGAACTTGATGCCCGGATAGAAGAACTGCAGGGCTTCCGCCATCAGGTGGGACGAAGTGTGCCAGAAAACCCTCTTCGCTCCTTCATCCTCCCATTTGAGGAACTTGACGGAAGAATCAGCCGTGATGGGGCGGGTGAGGTCAACCACCTCGCCGTCTCCGGCAGAATCATCGTCAGCAGCCTTAACCTCGACTGCAAGCACCTCACGAGCAAGTCCCTCACTGAGACTCTTCGCAATTTCGTAGCCGCTCACGCCCTCATTGTACTGGCGTACGCTCCCATCTGGAAAAGTAATGTCGATCATAATCTCAAAACAAGATTGCCAAATAATTAGTCTAACTTGCAAATTTAGGCATTCGCCATGACCTGTGCAAATCGGATGGCCTTTTCAAAAATTTTTATCCCAAAATCAATTGGAATCCGCGAATAATAAGTATCTTTAAGGACCCGAAACATAAAAAACACTTAACTACAATAACATGTTTTCTAACAACCATCCTAAAATAGGGATCAGACCTATCATTGACGGACGCCGCATGGGTGTCCGCGAATCACTTGAAGACATGACCATGGGAATGGCCATCCATTTAGCCGAGCTATATGCCAGGAACCTGAGGTACAGTGACGGAGCTCCGGTGGAATGCTGCATCGCAGACACCACCATCGGAGGCGTGGACGAAGCCGCAGCCGCAGCCGAGAAGTTCAAGGCCAACAACGTAGGAGCAGTCATATCCGTGACACCTTGCTGGTGCTACGGAGCCGAGACCACGGACATGGATCCCATGATGCCCAAGGCTATCTGGGGCTTCAACGGAACAGAACGCCCGGGAGCGGTCTATCTGGCATGCGCGCTCGCCGTACACAGCCAGCAGGGCACACCGGCCTTCGGCATATATGGCCGTGACGTGCAGGACAACACCGCGACCGGCATCACCCCTGACGTGGAAGAGAAACTCCTCCGCTGGGGCCGCGCCGCAGTGGCTGTAATGCAGATGAGGGGCAAATCCTACCTCTCCATCGGAACCGTATCAATGGGCATAGCCGGCTCCATCCCCAACCCCGATTTCTTCCGCGAGTGGCTCGGCATGAGGAATGAATATGTCGACTGCTCCGAAATCATCCGCAGGGTGAACATGGGCATATATGACCATGAGGAATATGAGAAAGCACTAGCATGGGTCAATAAATACTGCAAGCCCAATGAAGGCGAAGACCACAACGTTCCCAAGCTCCAGTACAACAAAGAGGAGCGCGAAGAAGTCTGGGCATATTCAATCAAGATGGCCCTGATCTTCCGCGACCTCATGCACGGCAATCCGAAACTCGCCGAGATGGGCTTCGTAGAGGAATCCTGCGGCCACAATGCCATCACCGGAGGCTTTCAGGGACAGAGGCAGTGGACCGATTTCATGACTAACGGAGACTTCGCCGAGACTCTGATCAACACCTCTTTTGACTGGAACGGACCGCGCGAGGCCATCCCCTTCGCAACCGAGAACGACACCCTCAACGGTACTTCCATGATGCTCATGCACCTGCTCAACAACCGCGGGCAGATGTTCTCCGACGTCAGGACCTACTGGTCGCCCGAGGCCTACAAGAGGGTCACCGGCAAAGAGCTTACCGGCATAGGCGCTCCCGGCTTCCTGCATCTCCACAATTCAGGAGCTACCACACTGGATGCCACCGGCGAAATGAAAGCAGCCGACGGAACTCCCGAAATGAAGCATTTCTGGGAAGTCGGCCAGGATGACATCGAGGCATGCCTCAAAGCTACCCGCTGGTACCAGGCAGACCGCTTCTACTTCCATGGCGGCGGCTATTCTTCACAGTTCGTCTCCAAGGGCGGAATGCCCCTGACGATGTGCCGCCTGAACCTGGTCAAGGGTCTCGGCCCGGTCCTGCAGATCGCAGAAGGATGGTCGGTTGACATCGATCCGGAAGCATTCGAGATCATCAACAAGCGCACCGACCCGACATGGCCGACCACGTTCTTCACCCCGAGGCTCACCGGAAACGGTCCTTTCAAGGATGTCTATTCAGTGATGAACTGCTGGGGCGCCAACCATGGAGCCATCACTTACGGACACATCGGTGCCGACCTTATCACCCTGGCTTCGATGCTCAGGATCCCGGTCTGCATGCATAATGTGCCTGAGGACAAGAT
This sequence comes from uncultured Bacteroidia bacterium, assembly GCA_902803535.1. Classification (GTDB taxonomy): domain Bacteria; phylum Bacteroidota; class Bacteroidia; order Bacteroidales; family UBA932; genus Cryptobacteroides. The sequence continues at coordinate 4,612 of CADCQP010000053.1, forward strand.
CTACCGTCCTTCCACTTGGGATGCCTTCGGAATGGACAAGGAGGGTGCTGATTACCGCGCCTGCCAGACCTTCGGCCCGCTTTACCGCTAGACACTGCAGCCTAAAGGCTGATACCTCGAAGGGGATGACCTCAAAGTCCAATGGACTTATTGGTCATCCCCTCTTTTTATTCAGTAGTTTGCAGACAGGTCGCCCTGAAAACTACTCCAATAACTATTTGGTGTCGTCAGGCTGCGGGAGACCGAGGTCTTTGAATGTACGCGGTGCAGGGACTCCCGGAAGCGGCTTGCGGTCCTTGAGCTGCTCGAGGGCAACCTCTATGGCTTTCTCAAGCTGCTGGTCCTTTCCTGAAAACTCCGCCACGGGATCATTGTCAATGTAGATGTCAGGATCCACACCGTAATTCTCGACAATCCACTCGCCGGTCTTCGCATCGTAGTTAGTGAAGAACGGGACACGGACATCGGTGCCGTCTATGTACGGCAGGGGTCCGCTGATTCCCACGATGCCTCCCCAGGTGCGGGTACCGATCACTGTTCCCAGCTTGTTGGCCTTGAAACGCCATGGGAAGAGGTCTCCGTCAGAAGCGGAATACTTGTCGATGAGAAGGACCTTCGGACCAGTCTGGGTACCCTCCGGGACCGGAGAGACCTTGGTTGAACCGCGACGCATGGTCATGTTGTAAGCCGTCCTCTGGAGCCTTTCGATAATCATCGGGGAGACATTGCCGCCGCCGTTGGACCTGTCGTCTATGATGAGGGCCTCCTTGGTGAGCTGCGGATAGTACAGGCGGACGAACTCATTGAGACCTTCGGGTCCCATGTCCGGGATATAGATGTAGCCGACACGGCCTCCGGACTTCTCCTCCACGGTCTTGAGGTTATTCATCACCCACTTGTTGTGATAAAGCATGTACTCATCAGCTATGGGCTTGATTACCACCTTCTTCCCGCCTTTGGAAGCAGAGGTGTTCACTGTCAGTTCGGTCAGGACGCCTGCCTTGCCACGGAGAAGCTCATATATGTTCATCACCGTGTTGACGGGGACTCCGTCGATTGCGGTGATATAGTCTCCCTCTTTCACTCCAACGCCAGGTTCAGTAAGCGGAGAACGCAGCTCGCTCCTGTAAGATTCACCCGGAAGTATCTCGTCGATGCGGAAGAAACCGCTCTTGTCCCGGCTCAGCCTTGCGCCCAGCAGGCCCATGGAAATCCTCTCCGGCTTGGGATAACTCCCGGGATTGACATATGCATGTCCCGTCGCGACTTCGGCGATCATCTCGCCTATGACATAGTTGAGGTCGAGCCTGGTCTTGGCATATGGGACGAGCGGGGCATATTTTGCCTTCACTGCATTCCAGTCGCGTCCGTTCATGTTCTTCAGGTAATACCCGTCGCGGAATGCCCTCCAGACCTCGTCGAAGATCTGCGCCCACTCCTCAGACCAGTCAACGGTAGCAGTCAGGTGGCTGACATCCACCGGATTCTCAAGGCTCACCCGGTCAGCGGGAAAATTGGCGACATAATAGTTGTTACCCTTATAGAATATGGCTTTCTTGCTGCCGAAGGTTGCTGAGAAGCCCGCATCGGCCACCTTGGATTCCTTCTGTGTGGCGAAATCGAAAACCATTGTGGAGCCGCGGGAGCTGAACCAGAGTTTCTTGCCGTCGCAGAACCAGTTACGTGAAGACCCGTCTGAAAGGGGGAGTTTGATTATGCGGTCCATGAGCCCGTCGGCATCAACCTTGACAGAGACTTCTGAGGCCTCGGAGCCCTTGCCGTTCCCTTTGTCTCCGGCTTTGTCGCCAGCCTTCCCGGAATCGGCCTTTTTCTCCGGTTCGGAGTCCACTTCCTGGTCGGAAGGAAGCATCGGAGAAGGAGTATCCTTCCCGAGGATCGCCAGATAGACCCCACCCATATTATTATATGCATAGTTCCACTCAACCTGGCTGTAGATGGGACGCAGGTCACGGTAGGAGCCGAAGATCAGGTACTTCCCGTCAGAGCTGAACACCGGGGAGTAAGAATCATATAGGTTTTCGGTGACCTGTATCTCCTTGCCGGAGGCGATGTCGTAAACATATGCGACGCTCATGTCGTTCTCCGAGGGCTTCGTGTAGGCGAGCCACTTCGAATCCGGGGACACAGACACCCCGCGGAATTCAGCCTCGGGATTCTGCATCAGTACACGCTTTGACTTCGAAGCGAAATCCACGGCTACGAGCCTGTTCTCACGGTCGGTATATAATATGGTCTTCCCGTCCGGAGTCCACTGGAGCGACCTGATATATGTGTCATTGTCCTTTGTTATCTGAACCTTCTCCCCTCCGTCCGACGGGCTGGCCCAGATTTCGGTTTCCCCGGTAATGTCGCTGATGTAGGCTATCCATTTGCCGTCAGGGCTCCAATCGGCGCTTCTTTCATTGGCTCCGGAGGTGCGTGTTATGTTCCTGGTGACCCCCTGGCCTACCGGGACGTCGAAGACCTCACCCCTGGCCGTAACGGCCATCCTCTTGCCCGATGACGGGATGCTGACAGCGGTAATCCTGCCGGAAACATCTACCTGTGAGGGCCTTGCCTGAACTTCCTCGGCAGCGAGGGTAATGCTGACCTTCGTTGACTTGCGGGCCGAGGGATCATAACGCCAGATCCATCCGCCCTGCTCATAGACTATCGTCTTCCCGTCGGTGCTGGGAAATTTGACATCATAGTCGGAATGGTCAGTTACCTTGGTCACCTTTCCGCTGGCAGGGTCCACGCTGAAAAGATTCATTGTCATGTCCCTGTCGGAGGCGAAATAGATTTCCCTGCCGATCCACATCGGGAATATGTCCTGCGCATTGTTCTCGACCACCCTCTTAACCTTCTTCGCCTTGGTGTCATATGTCCATATGTCATCGGCCATACCGCCGCGGTAGTATTTCCATGTGCGGAACTCGCGCATGACCCTGTTGTAAGCCAGGGTCTTCCCGTCTGGTGACCAGGAGCAGAAGCCTCCTTCCGGGAGGGGGATCTCCTCAGGCATCCCTCCCTCCACAGGCACGATCCAGAGCTTCCCCTGGAAGCCGTCCCCGATACGGTTGCGATACACGATTCCGGAACCGTCAGGCGTCCAGCACATTACAATATTATTGGGCCCCATCCTGTCGCCCATGTCGTCACGGGAGTTCGTGGAAGTGAAGGTCAGCCTCCTGGGCACTCCGCCTTCGGACGGCATTACATAGACTTCACGGTTCCCGTCGTACTCCGCGGTGAAAGCAATCATCTTTCCATCAGGGGAATAGCGGGCGAATGCCTCGTAACCGATATGCGAGGTGAGCCTTCGGGCCTGGCCGCCGGAGACAGGGACTGTCCATATGTCTCCAGCATAAGAGAAGGCGATTTCACTGCCGTTTGTTGAGGGGAATCTGAGAAGACGGGCCTCTTCCTGAGCGGATTCCGCATCAATTACGGTGAAGAGAGCCACTGTAAGGATCAATAACAACTTTTTCATGCCTAAATATAAGAGTTTTTGTGTAACTTTGTATGTTACAAACCTTATTCATCGTCCCTAAATGGAAAAAATCAACAACGGCATAATCAGGAATGAAGCCGGGAAGGACGGGCTCATACTCGGCCTGGTGACAGTAGTTTTCATGTTTGCTTCCCAGTTCGCCGGGAAGATCGGAAGCCCGGCCCTTTCGGGTGTGCTTGGATTCTTCCTCTGGCTGGCCAAGTTCCTCGGGTGCATTTTCCTCATGCGCTGGTTCATGTCAAGGCTCGTGGCAAAATATGAAGGAGTCATCGGCGCCGACACGTTCCGCCTGGGAGTCTGGATCGCCCTTTTTTCCGCACTGATCCTCTCTGCATTCACCCTGGTAAACATGCTGTACATCTCTCCGGATGCAGTGTCTGAGTCGTTCGACCAGATCTTCGCCCAGATGGGCCCCATGCTGGATTCCAATTCCCAGGAGGCCCTGACGGCCTTGGAGCCCAAGATGCCCGTCATCGCTTTCTTCTCGAACCTGATCTACTGCTTCCTTTTCGGAGTTATCCTTTCCGCCATCCTTTCGAGGAACATCCCGAAGGCAGACCCCTTCGCCGGGGTAAAGGCCGATGACGACGACGATGTTATTTAAAGCATATGAGCTATCCTCTAGATATTTCCATCATTGTTCCTTTCCTCAACGAGAACGAGTCGCTTCCGGAGCTTACGCAATGGATAGCGAAGGTGATGTCCGGGGAAGGTTACACATATGAAATAATAATGGTCGATGACGGGAGCCATGATGGTTCCTGGGACACCGTGAAGGCCCTTTCAGCGGAGAATCCGGCCATCCACGGCATACGCTTCAGGCGCAATTACGGTAAGTCGGCGGCTCTGTACGAGGGTTTCAAGATGGCTCAGGGCGAAATAGTCGTGACTATGGATGCCGACCTTCAGGACTCCCCGGAGGAGATTCCCGAGATGCGGAGGATGATCCTGGAGGACGGTTACGACCTGGTTTCGGGCTGGAAGCAGCACCGCCAGGACAACAAGCTCACCAAGAACCTACCGTCTAAGCTTTACAACGCTACCGCAAGGCTGGTTACGGGGATATCCCTTCACGACATGAACTGCGGGCTGAAGGCCTACAGGAATGAGGTGGTGAAGAATATAGAGGTCTATAGTGAGATGCACCGCTATATCCCCTACCTAGCGAAGAATGCCGGTTTCGACAAGATAGGTGAGAAGCCTGTTTTCCACCAGAAACGGAAATACGGCAAGAGCAAGTTCGGGATGAACCGCTTCGTGAACGGGCTGCTGGACCTGATTTCCCTCTCCTTCCTGAGCACTTTCGGGAAGAAGCCTATGCATTTCTTCGGCTATCCTGGCCTGCTGATGTTCATAGTGGGATTCATCATGACCATATGGATAATCGCGGCGAAACTGGTGCACCAGGCGCAGGGAGTCCATTACAGGGCGGTCACGGACCAGCCCCTGTTCTACCTGGCCCTGCTGGCCGTAGTACTGGGATTCCTCCTCTTCCTCGCCGGATTCATATGCGAGATGATCTCCCGTTCATCCTCCAACCGTAACGACTACCAGATCAAAGAGACCTTCTAGGGTTCTGTCCCCCTTGTCCGTGCTCCCCGGTCCGGTACGGCCGCAGCTCATAAGTCGCATTCGCTCAAATCGCTGCAACCGTACCGGAGCGGGGAGCGGCTACTGAAAACATCCATTGCGACAGAATGACTCCGGGTATCGAAATCCTCATTCTGTGGAAGCCCCTTTATCCCCTCGCCCAGGGCATGACGAGGGCGGGAGGGAGTTGCTTTTCGAGGAGACCTTTCATATAGTCCATATATGGGGCTACATGGTTGAAGAACATGTAGTAGCCGTCGCACAGGGCGTTCAGACCGGTCTCTCCGGAATCCGTCTTGTTGAAACGGTGTTTCGGACATTCACCGGAGCAGGCGAAAAGATATTTGCAGCCGCGGCATTTGCGGGGAAGCGAATTGCGCTTGTCGATGCCGAACTTGACTTGCGCGGAAGACGCCATCATCTCCCTTATGCTTGATTCACATATGTTTCCGAGCTTCATCCCAGGATAGACAAAATGGTCGCAGGGATAAAGGTCCCCGTTGTGCTCTATCACCGAGTTGCCTCCGCAGGTCTGCGAGAAGACGCAGGTACCGCACTGTACTCCGCACCAGTTCGCAAGCGCAGCATCGAATGTAATCACGAAGCACCTGCCCACGTCATTGCGGACCCAGTAATCGAATATGTCGCACAGGAATTTCCCGAAAGCGACTGAACCGACGGACCAGGGCGCCAGCAAGGCGTTCTCCTCATATGGACTGACAATGTGGGGACGGGCGCGCTTATCGGGCTTGCCGTCCCCGCGGAGCGGGTACTTCACATGCTCCACCACGGGCATGAACTGCATATAGCGACTGCCCAGCGACTTGAGGATCTGGTAGGTCTCAAGTCCCCTGCCCTCGGACGCGCTGTTCACCGTCGACATGGTATTGAACTGAGCTCCGGCATCCTGAAGCATATGCAGTCCACGGATCACCTTGTCGAAAGTTGGTGCCCCGCCCTTGTCTTTGCGGAACTTGTCATGGATGTCCCGGGGGCCGTCTATGGAAATCCCTGTCAGGAAATCATTTTCGGCAAGGAACCTGGCCCATTCACGGGTAATCAGGGTGCCGTTGGTCTGGATGGTGTTATGGACTTTCTTCCCTCCGGCATAGCGCCGCTGGAACTCCAGGGCCTTGCGGTAAAAGTCCAGGCCAAGTATGAGGGGTTCCCCTCCATGCCAGTTGAAAGAGACGTCTTCCACGTCATTCGCCTGGATATATTCCCGCACGACGGTCTCGAGCATCTCTTCTGTCATCCTCGGTTCCCGGCCTCCGTAGATTGCTGACTTGTCAAGATAGTAGCAATAACTGCAGTCCAGGTTACAAAGCGAACCGGCCGGCTTGAGCATTATGTTGAACGCCACCGGGCCCGAAAGCCTGACGGCGTCCTGAAGTGTGATTGTCTTGTTGAAAACGTCTTCCCGCACTTCGGAGGTCAGTTTGCGACTTCACACAGGAACTTGATCCTGACCAGGCGGATTTCTTCTTCCGTGTAGTCTCCTTCCAGGGCCTCCACAGCATCCTCCACTGAATCCGAAACGGCCTCATCCCGGAAGTAGCTGTAGATCTCATCAACCACATCCTCGTCCAGGTTCTCCTCAATATAATAGTTGATGTCCAACCTGGCTCCGGCAGAAACTATGGCCTCTATCTCGGAGAGCAGTTCGTCCATGTCCATATCCTTCGCAGCTGCGATGTCCTCGAGCTCCATCCTGCGGTCGATGCTCTGGATGATGAATATCTTGTTGGCAGATTTCTTGGGAGGAGCCTTAAGGACGAAATCTTCCGGACGCTCTATCTCATTCTCCTCCACATATTTCGCAATCAGCTTTACGAACTCGCCGCCGAACTTCTGGGCTTTTCCGGCACCGACTCCCTGGCAGCGCCTGAGTTCCTCAAGGGTGATCGGGTACATTATGCTCATGTCCGCAAGTGACGGATCGGAGAATATGATCCACGGCTGGAGACGCAGTTTCTTGGACATGTCGCGCCTGAGGTCTTTCAGCATCGAGAGAAGCACCTGGTCCCCTCCTGCCGATCCGCTCTTGGCCATCGAATCCATGGCGGCCTCACTCTCATCCTCAGAGCTGCCGGCTTCAAGCTTGGTGGCGTCGGGGAGCATCAAAGGAGAAGGAGAAGCCTTGAAACTCCGACCCAGGTCGGTAAGGTGGATAAGTCCGAATTTCTCAATTTCCTTGTAGATGAAGTGAAGGATGAGTCCCTGGTGGATCAGCATGCACCAGAACTTGGCATCATGCTCCTTACCCGCTCCGAAGAACTGGAGCTTGTCATGATGGTAGGATTTTATCAAGGAATTGGAATTGCCTGAGAGGATGGCTGCGAGGTGCTCAACCTTGAAATGCTCAGGGAGCGAACCGACCAGGTCCAGCAACAGGCACATCTCCTTGCTCCTGTCAACTTTCTTCTTGGGATATAGGCAATTGTCGCATGCTCCGCAGTTGTCCTCGGGATAATCTTCGCCGAAATAGTTGAGGAGCACCTTACGGCGGCAATCGGAGGTCTCGGCATATGCTATAGTCTCATTGAGGAGCTGCTGGCCGATCTCCTGCTCGGCCACCTGCTTGCCCTGCATGAACTTCTCGAGTTTCTGGATGTCCTTGTAACTGTAGAAAGTGATGCACTGGCCGTCCTGTCCGTCACGCCCTGCCCGGCCCGTCTCCTGATAATAGCCCTCGAGACTCTTGGGGATGTCATAGTGGATAACGAAACGCACGTCCGGCTTGTCTATTCCCATCCCGAAGGCGATCGTGGCCACTATCACGTCCACGTCCTCCATCAGGAAGCGGTCCTGGTTGTCGGCACGCGTCTTGGCATCGAGCCCCGCATGATATGGAAGGGCCTTGATCCCGTTGAGGCACAAGAGGTCGGAGAGTTCCTCAACCTTCTTGCGGGAAAGGCAGTAGATGATGCCCGACTTCCCCGGGTTCTGCTTTATGTACTTTACTATCTGCTTTTCAGGATCCACTTTCTCCCTGACCTCATAGTAGAGGTTAGGCCGGTTGAAGGACGACTTGAAGACCGTAGCATCCTCTATGCCGAGGTTCTTGAGGATGTCATGCTGCACCTTGGGAGTGGCAGTGGCGGTCAGGGCTATCACAGGAGCATTCCCTATGACGTTGATGATCTCCCTGATACGCCTGTACTCAGGCCTGAAATCGTGTCCCCACTCGGAGATGCAATGGGCCTCGTCCACTGCGTAGAAGGAGATCTTGATCTCCTGGAGCAAGGCAATGTTCTCCTCCTTGGTCAGGGACTCCGGAGCGACGTACAGCAGCCTGGTGACCCCGGTTACGAGGTCCTGCCTCACGGCGCTGATGGCCGCCTTGTTGAGCGAAGAATTCAGGAAGTGGGCGATGCCCTCGTTCCCGGATACGAATCCGCGGATCGCATCCACCTGGTTCTTCATCAGGGAGATGAGCGGGGAGATGACTATCGCAGTCCCCTCCATCAGAAGGGCCGGCAGCTGGTAACACAAGGATTTACCGCCTCCAGTAGGCATGAGCACGAAGGAGTTCTTCCCTTCGAGCAGATTGTCAATGATTGCCTTCTGGTTCCCCTTGAAAGAATCGTAGCCGAAAAATTCTTTCAATTTGGAATGGATGGCGGATGAATCGATCATATCAAGCAGTTTGGTAGCGTAATTTAAGACGTTTTTCTGACATTTCAAAATCCCAGGCAAATTAAAATGCCGTTTTAGTAGCCTATTACAAGAAATTTTGCGATATTTGCATAACAGTCCGCTAAGGGCCAAAGACTTGATTAGTATTTGTTTAAAAAACGTTTTTATATGAAATTCATTAATTTGACAGCGGCAGTACTGATTTTGTCTGTCGCAGTTGCCTGCAACTCAACCAAGAACAAGGAAGCTGCACCCGCGACGGATGACGCAGCAGTGGCAGAAAGCATCAACAACGGAGACAATCTCGATCCCAATAGCCTCCTTCCCTCCAAGAAGCAGGTTGATTCCGTTTCCTACCTCGTCGGAATCAACTTCGGAAGCTTTATCAAGGGATATGACTTCGGCGACCTCGATTTTGCCCAGATCAAGAAGGGCATGATGGACTTCATCAAAGCCAAAGGCGACCAGCAGGACACCAACTTCGTGAAGCAGTTCAAGATCGATCCCAACAAGATGAACGACCTCTTCAACGACTACCTGCAGAAACGCCGCCTTTACAGGAGCGCCGTCAACATTCAGAAAGAGGACAAATTCCTCGCCGGATTCAAGACCCAGGAAGGATACCAGACAACTGAAAGCGGCCTCATCTACTCCATCACCGAGCCCGGTGACGACGTAAAGGCCACCGACAGCAGGGACACCGTGCTTGTCAAGTACACAGGCACCCGTCCGGACGGGACAGTCTTCGACCAGACCACCGACGAGCCCATCAGCTTCGCCCTCAACCAGGTCATCCCCGGATGGACCGAAGGACTCAAGCTCATCGGACAGGGCGGCAAGGAAGTCCTCGTAATCCCCTCCGACCTCGCATATGGCGAAAGGGGTAACGCCGGCATCGAGCCCAACACTCCCCTCAAGTTCGAGGTTGAACTCGTCAAGGTCAGCCCTTACGTAGAGCCTGCTGAGACGAAAAAGTAAGGACCGCGATGCCTAACTTTGAGATAGAAGGAACACTGCAGCGGAAACTCCCGGCCCAGTCCGGGAGATCCGCGCGCGGCGACTGGGCAAAACAGGAATTCGTCCTGGAATACCCGGACGGGAACTTCAATTCCGAGGTGTGCATCACCGCATGGGGGCAGGACAAGGTCTCCGAGCTGGACCGCTTCAACGAAGGCGACCGCCTGAAGGTTTCGTTCAACATCCGCGCCCGTGAATACAACGGACGCTGGTACAACGACCTCCGCGCCTGGAGGATCAGCTCTGCACAGCCCCAGGGCCAGGCAGCGCAGGCTCCGGCATATGCTGCTCCGGCACCATCCTACAACGACCCCGCACCTGCCGCCCCCGCACCTTCGTATGAAGACATGCCGGCGGAAGATGCATCCCAGAGCGTGGATGACCTCCCGTTCTAGTCAGAAACAAACCAAAACCAAAAAACCACATAAAAATGGCAGAAAAGAAAAACGGAAACATCGTTGGTATCGTCACGATGATTTTCTTGTTCGGAATGATTGCATTCGTTACGAACCTTGCAGCTCCTATCGGCAACATCTGGAAGATGCAGCCCCAGATCGCCGGCTCGAACACACTCGGAATGATGGGTAACGCGATGAACTTCCTCGCTTACCTGTTCATGGGTATCCCCGCCGGTAACATGCTCAAGAAGTACGGCTACAAGAAAACAGCCCTCATCGCTATCGCAGTCGGCCTCCTCGGAGTATTCGTACAGTTCCTCTCCGGAGTCGTCGGAGCATGGCCGGCCAATTTCATCACCTACCTCCTCGGTGCGTTCATCTCCGGATTCTCCGTCTGCATGCTCAACACCGTGGTCAACCCGATGCTCAACCTGCTCGGCGGCGGTGGAAAGAAGGGCAACCAGTACATCCAGTACGG
>CADCQP010000054.1 GCA_902803535.1 uncultured Bacteroidia bacterium
ATCCGTATCGAGGCTTCTTCCGGACTGTCGGATGATGAGATCCAGAGGATGCGTGACGAGGCCAAGGCCAACGAGGCTGCGGACAAGGCTGAGAAGGAGAGGGTTGACAAGATCAACAATGCGGATTCCCTTTGTTTCCAGACCGACAAGTTCCTCAGCGAGAACGGTGACAAGGTGCCGGCAGACAAGAGGGGCCCGATCGACAGCGCACTCGCTTCACTGAAGGATGCCGTGAAGTCCCAGAATGTGGCAGACATCGACAGGTACACTGCCGACCTGAACAAGGCAATGCAGGATGCCTATCAGTCAATGGCCGGTTCCGCAGGCGGTCCTCAGGGACCCCAGGGCGGCAACCCATTCGGCCAGGGAGGTCCTCAGGGGCCTCAGGACCAGGGACCCCAGGGGCCGGATGAGCAATAGACCGTTTGGTCAACAGGTTTAAGGAGGATGACTGATTGAGGTCATCCTCCTTTTTTTTGCCTTTTTCTTTGGAGACTGGGAGCCGGTCCATTTTGGCCCGGCCCTTTTTTTTAGAAAATAACTACCTTGTATTGCAAGATATTTATAAAAATAATATATCTTTGCTGAAAATAATAACTTAAACATTATAGTACCATATGAAAAAAGTTCTTAATGTCGGAATCGGCGGCGTGTCTTTTTCCCTGGATGAGGATGCATATGAAAGGCTTTCCTCGTACTTTTCCTCTTTCAGGAGCATGCTGTCAGGGCAGGACAACGTCAAGCCGGATGAGGTCATGGAGGACCTTGAGGAGAGGGTTGCGGAAATCCTGATGTCAAAGCTTGACTCAAGGTCAAAGGTTGTATCCCAGCCCCTGATAGAGGAGATTGTCCTGCAGCTCGGGATGCCGGACGGCAGTCCGGAACCCGGAACAGATAACTATGACAGGGAAGAGAAGGGGAAGGAGAGGCCGATCCGCAAATTCTACCGTGACATTGACGGGCGGAAGGTTGCGGGGGTGTGCTCGGGACTGTCCCTTTACTTCAACGTTGATGTCTTCGTCTTCAGGCTTCTTTTCGTGATCCTGTTCGTGTGCGCTGCATCCGGAATGCTGATCTACCTGATTTTCTGGATCGCGGCCCCCAAGGCTGTGACTCCCGCCCAGAAATGCGAGCTCAGGGGGATTCCGGCGACGGCTGAGAATATGTCTAAATTCTCCCGCCATGGAAAGTAGCGTCCAGGACAATATCCGCTCCCAGATGCGGAAAGGACTGGTAGAGTATTGCATCCTAAACATGCTTGCCAGAAAAGAGTCATATGTCTCTGAAATCATCGAGGAACTCAAGGATGCGGACATGATAGTAGTCGAAGGTACCCTGTATCCTCTCCTTATCAGGGCGAAGAACCAGGGACTGCTGTCTTACCGCTGGCAGGAATCCCCCCAGGGGCCTCCGCGCAAATACTATTTCATTACAGAGGAAGGCCGCAAGGTCCTCGCCTGCATGGACGGGATATGGACAGGAATAATCAATTCTGTCGATAAGATACGCAGGGGAGAATAGGGAGGGGGAGAAAAAATATTGTATATTTGCATTTATGCGTGGATTCTGGAAAATGATGTTGAAATACGTGGGACCTTACAAGCGGTTTCTCGCGGGCTCGGTGGTGCTGAACATCCTTTCGGCTGTTTTCAACATATTCTCCTTCGCCATGATCGTGCCCATGCTGAAGATCCTCTTCAAGATGGACACAACTTCATATGCATTCATACCCTGGGACTCCGAGGTCGGGTTCAAGGACAAGCTCCTGAACAATGTCTATTACTACGTAGGATACTATAATGATGTCCTCGGCGGCGGCAAGGTCCTTATGATCCTCTGCCTCTTCCTCGTGGTGATGACCCTGATAAAGACTGCCTGCTATTTCGGTTCCAGTGCGGTGATGATCCCCATCAGGACCGGTATCGTAAGGGATATCCGGATGGAGATCTACAACAAGATACTCTCGCTTCCCCTGGGCTTTTTCTCACAGGAGAAAAAAGGCGACATAGTGGCCAGGATGAGCGGTGATGTCCAGGAGGTGGAAACGTCGATAACCAGTTCCATCGACATCCTGATCAAGGACCCGATCCTGATTTTGTTCTACTTTGGTGTACTCATGTTCACCAGCTGGCAGCTGACCCTTTTCACCATCCTTTTTGTCCCGGTGATGAGCTGGATTATGGGTGTGATAGGGAAACAGCTGAAGAAGAAATCATTGCAGGCCCAGGCACTGTGGAGCGACACCATGGCGCAGGTTGACGAGACCCTTGGCGGGCTGAGGGTCATCAAGGCTTTCAATGCGGAAAAGGGTATGTCCGCCCGCTTCGGCAGCGTCACCGACAAGATGCGCCGCAAGTACAACAGGGTCAATACGAGGCAGGCAATGGCCCACCCGGTCAGTGAATTCCTCGGGACGGCGATGATCGCGATAGTCCTGTGGTTCGGAGGGTATCTCATGCTGTCAGAACGCTCCTCTTTCGACGCCCCGACCTTCATGTTCTTCATGGTGATGCTCTACAGCATCATCAACCCCATCAAGGAGCTCAGCAAGGCCAGTTATGCCATTCCGAAGGGACTCGCTTCGATGGAGAGGATCGACAAGATCCTCCAGGCCAAGTCCGACATAGTGGATCCTGCCAATCCAAAGCCGCTGGACGGTTTCCATGACAGGATAGAGATAAAGGACCTGGATTTCTACTACAAGGACTCTGACAGGAAGATCCTCGACGGCGTCAACCTGACAATCAAGAAGGGGCAGTACATAGCCATAGTCGGTGCTTCAGGTGCCGGCAAGTCAACCCTTGCCGACCTGATTCCCAGGTTCTATGATCCATCCTCCGGCTCGATTTCCATAGACGGGACCGACATAAGGGAATATTCCATAGCCAGCCTCAGGGGCCTCATGGGCAATGTGAACCAGGATCCGATCCTCTTCAATGACACAATATTCAACAATATAGCCTTCGGTTGCGAGAATGCGTCCATGGAGGATGTAGTAGAGGCAGCGAAGATTGCGAATGCCCACGAATTCATCATGGAGAAAGAAGAGGGCTATGATTTCGTCATCGGTGACCGCGGGGTCCGCCTGAGCGGGGGACAGCGGCAGAGGATATCCATAGCGCGGGCCGTGCTGAAGAATCCGCCCATCCTCATCCTTGACGAGGCTACCGCATCCCTGGACACCCAGTCCGAACGCGCCGTCCAGGAGGCCCTCGACAGGCTCATGGAGGGGCACACTACCATAGCCATAGCCCACAGGCTTTCGACTGTGAAGAACGCAGACGAGATCATAGTGATGGACGGTGGCAAGGTCGTTGAACGCGGCCGTCACGAAGAGCTTATGGCCAAGGCTGGAATTTACAAGAAACTGACTGACATGCAGTCACTTTAGTTTTATCATGCATATGAAAAGCATCCGGGTTCCATTTGTGGCTGGTCTCAAGGAAGGAGGCCCGGCCCGTGCCATGGAGACATTGCTGCTCCGCGGACAAAGATTCGATGTAAACGAGGTGAACTGGCCCGGGGCTTATCCATATGCTCCCCTCTGCGCCGGGTTCATCGCCCGGGATGACAAGGTGCTTGCAGTGTCTTTCCATGTCAGCGGGCTGGACCTCAGGGCGGTCAACTTGGAGGACAACATGCACCAGTGGGAAGACAGCACCGTGGAATTCTTCGTGCAGGACCCGTCCGGAGAGGCATATTACAACTTCGAGATGAACTGCATAGGGACCATCCTCTCCGCAGCTGGAGCAGGGCGCAGCAACCGCACCGTCCGCCCTGCTGTGTCATCAGTTGAGAGGTACAGCACATTGCCCGCGGAGAGGGTCGAGACAGAGGGCGGAGTCCATTCCTGGAGCGTGGTTGAACTGATCCCATATGAACTGATCGGCGTGGATCCGGAGAATGTCCCCGACGCTCTCATGGCCAACTTCTACAAGTGCGGAGACCTTACCGCGCACCCCCATTTCCTGTCATGGAACAGGATCGATACGCCTGAACCGGACTTCCACCGTCCGGAATTTTTCGGAAAGCTTATCCTGGGATAGTATGTCTGCCAGGAAGCCTGACATACTGGGTACCATTGCGCTGGTGGCTTATCTCGGTCTGGTCGCCTACCTGTGCCTGGCGCATTTCGACAACCTGCCCAGTGTCCCCAGGTCTTTCCTTGGCATCCCTTCTGACAAGCTGGTGCATTTCCTGATGTTCATGCCTTTCGTCCCCCTTGCCTATATCGCATTCGTCGGGGACAGGCGCAGTCCGTGGGTGACTTTGGCCGCGACGGTAGCTATTTTCGCTGCCGGATGCGGTGTGGCTGCGTTGACGGAAATCCTGCAGGGCATGACCTCCTACCGTAGCAAGGACGTTCTAGACTACCGGGCAGACACCATTTCGATGGCAGTCATGTCCCTGGTCGTTTTCATACATTACTTATACCGGAGGAGAAAAAATGCACCTGACTCTTAGAATACTGCTTGCTTTCGCAATCGCATTTACCTTCACCGGGGTCAGTGCACAGAATGTCACTCCGGCCTTCAAGGCTGCAGGTGACACCGTTTCCGCCCACCTGATGAAGAGGACGACGGTCCATTCGCCGGTAACCTTCGACAGGGTGACCAAAAGCGGCCAGAGCCTGGATTTCCGTTTCAGCGCTGCCCTGGAGGACTATCCGCTCAGTGCAAAGGACACTGCATGGCTGCGGAAGGAATTGAAGGACAATCTCCCGCCCGAGTACTCCTCTTACACGATAGGAAAGATCTGCACCAAGACACAGACCCTTGACAAGCTGGTGCTTCCGCCGCTTTCCAACTCAGGGCAGGCAGTGTCTTCAAAGTTCCGCGTGCCTGATCCCCGGGGGGCACAGCAGCCCATGGTCGAGGAAATGGGGGCAAGGAAGTTCCCGAGAGGCATGAGCGGGAGGTACATCGCGCTGTGGCAGAGCCACGGACGTTATTTCGAGGAGAACAGCGGAAGGTGGGAATGGCAGCGCTCCCCGAATTTCACCACCCTCGAGGACATGTACACCCAGAGTTATGTGCTTCCGTTCCTTATCCCGATGCTCGAGAATGCCGGGGCATATGTAATGACTCCCAGGGAACGCGACGTCCAGCGCCACGAGGTCATATGTGACAACGATCCCTCCTTCAGCGGGCCGAGGACAGGCATGCTGCGTCGCAAGGGCCGCTATGACGAAACCGGGGCATGGAGCGACGCCGGGACGGGATTCGCCGATTCCAAGCAGTTTTACACTGGCTGGGATAATCCTTTCCTGATGGGTACCGTGCGTAAGGCGGAATGCTCAAGGGTACTCGAGACGGCTGATGTGAAATGGACCGCGGACATCCCAGAAGACGGGGAATATGCCGTCTATATATCGTACAAGACCCTTCCCAACAGTACTGAGTCCGCACATTACTCAGTGCACCATGCGGGCGGAAAAACCGATTTCGTGGTGAACCAGCGCATGGGAGGGGGAACCTGGATCTATCTTGGGACATTCCCGTTCCGCAAGGGCGGAGAATCATATGTCCGCCTGGACAACGGCACTCCCGCCGGAAGGATATTCAGGAGCGGGGAAGTCGTTACCGCGGATGCCGTCAAGTTCGGCGGTGGGATGGGCAAGATCCTCAGGGGGAAACCTTCGGAAGATGATTCATATGGCAGCGGAGCTTCCGTCTCCGGCCTCCCATGCTACGCCGAGGGAGCCCTTTACTGGCTGCAGTTCGCCGGCATTGACTCTACCCTGCATGAAAAATGGGACAGGGAGTACACCAAGGAGTTCGCCCTCAGGGGAGCGTGGGTCGGGAGCCTGACAGGAGGTTCAAGGGTCAATCCCAATGCCGTCGGGAAAAACATCCCGGTTGACCTGTCCTTCGCCTTCCACTCCGATGCAGGAGTCACTCCAAGTGATTCAACGGTAGGAACCCTGTCCATATACACCCTGGTCGCCGACGGTTCAACCACCCTTCCCAACGGAGAAGACCGCCTTCAGTGCAGGGAACTGGCTGATTATGTGCAGACCCAGGTGGTTGACGACATAAGGGCCGATTTCGATTCAAAGTGGTCCAGGAGGATGCTCTGGAACCGTTCCTACAGTGAGTCCAGGACGACTACGGTACCGGGAATGCTGCTTGAACTCCTGTCCCACCAGAATTTCGCTGACATGAAGTACGGGCTCGACCCGGCTTTCCGCTTCCAGGTCTCCAGGGCTGTCTACAAAGGCTTGTTGAAGTTCCTCTCGAACCGGTACGGGTGCAGGTACACTGTCCAGCCGCTTCCGGTGAGCTCCTTTGCCGCCACTCCCGGGGAGAATGGCAGCATCAATCTGAGCTGGCTTCCCGTGAAGGATGAAAAAGAGCCGACCGCGGTGCCTACCGGCTACATTGTCTATACCAGGATCGACGACGGACCGTTCGATTCCGGAAAGGAGGTTGAAGTTACCGCCGCGGCGGGCGGCCGCCTTTCATGCAGGATGGACATGAAGCCCGGACACCTGTACAGTTTCAAGGTGGTGGCTTTCAATGATGGCGGGAAGAGTTTCCCATCGGAGATCCTCTCTGCCGGGCTCCCGGAAAGGAATCCGGGCAAATTCGTACTGGTAGTAAATAATTTCGACAGGGTGGCACCTCCGGCGTGGTTCGACACACCCAATTATGCTGGATTTGACGAGAGGCTCGATTCTGGGGTCCCTTATATCAATGACCTGTCTTTCATCGGTGAACAATACCAGTTCCGCCGCTCACTGCCATGGACGGACAATAACAATCCTGGATTCGGAGGCTCGTTCACTGACATGGCCGGCAAGGTCGTACCGGGGAACACGTTCGATTTCCCGTCTGTCCACGGTAGGGCACTGATGGAGTCCGGACATGCCTTCTACTCTGTCTCCCGGGATGCATTCTCCTCTGACACGAGTCTGTGGCGGGGTTCTTTCGCAGCCGACATCATCTGCGGCAAGCAGGTGAAGACCATGGTCGGCAGGGGAGAGGCCGCCCCGCGCCATGAGGTTTTCCCGACC
>CADCQP010000055.1 GCA_902803535.1 uncultured Bacteroidia bacterium
ACGCTCACGCGTGGACCACTCATACTAACCACATAATTAATAACACTAAAACTAATAACCAATAGGCTGGTTCAGAAAAGAACTTTCTTCCACAACCCGGCACAAAGGTACGACTTTATTTTTAATCTGCAAATTTATTTACACATTTTTCTTAAAATTTTTTAAATTACATGTTAAGAGATTGATTATAAGCTATATAAACCGTTATCAAATAATTTATACTAACAAAAACAGCACTTGTGCAGGTAAAAGAGAGGTGTGCACAAGTGCTGTAAAACGATAATTGGTTACGAATTGTAAGCAGCTAAACCAGGAATGTTTTCAGCTTGTCGTAGACCATATGGGTCGGGAAGCCCATGACATTGTAGAATGAGCCGTCGATCCGGGAAATGCAGGCATATCCGATCCATTCCTGTATTCCGTATGCACCGGCCTTGTCATATGGCTTGTATTTGTCAATGTAGTATGAGATTTCCTCGTCGCTGAGTTCCTTGAACCAGACGTCGGCTTTGTCGGTAAATGTTTCGGACCGGTTACGGTCACGGATGGTTACGGCCGTAATAACCTGATGCTCACGCCCTGAGAGTTCCCGGAGCATAGAAGCCGCCTTTTCATGCGACTTGGGCTTTCCCATCATCTCCGGCCCGAGGAAAACCATGGTGTCGGCGGTGATGAGGATCTCGTCTGCCTCCAGCGGCCTGTGAAAACCGTGGGATTTGCCCTCGGACATCAGCCTCGGCACTTCACAGTGCGGGATATCGGGGGAGAACTTCTCTACGAAATCATTGCCAGTGTCTACGGTGAATTCAACGTCGAGTGCAGCAAGCAGTTCCCTGCGGCGGGCTGAGTTGCTGCCGAGGATTATCTTTTTACCATGCAGGTCCATATGTCAGAATTTTTTCTCGTAGAGGGCGGCGTCGAAGGTCCAGTCGCCCCTCAGGCGGAGGACTTTCTCAGCCATTTCGCGGAAGCAGCCTTTGCCTCCGGGGCGGGATGAGACGATGTCGGCAGCTTCAATGGCATCCTGCGCTGCATCGGCCGGGGCGACCCCGATCCCGGCTGCCAGTAGGACCTCGCAGTCCGGGGTGTCATCTCCGAAATACATGACTTCGGATGCGTCCAGGCCATGGATGTCGCAGAATCTGCGGAAATCCTTGATCTTGTCGCGGGAGCCCAGGAATATGTCTTCCTGCGGGACTCCGCTGCCCAGGAAGCGTTTCCGTATGCTTATGGACCGCCCTCCGGTAATGACCCCGACAGGGTAACCTTTCATACTCGCCATGCGGATTGCAAAGCCATCCTTCGCGTCAAAGACCCTGAAGAGGTTACCGTCCAGGTCGCACTGGATGCCGCCGTCTGTCATGACGCCGTCAACATCAAATGCGAAGGCCCTAATCTTGTTCAAATCAGGCATATGCCCTTTCAGGATTTTGCTCCGTTTCCGCCGATCGGCCCAAATCCCGGAAGATCACCAAGGTTGAAGGTGCCCTTCTGCTGGGGGCCGGTTGCTATGGTACCGAACTGGTTTTCATACTTGGCTACATTGTCCTCAAGGGCCATGAGCAGCCTTTTCGCGTGTTCGGGATTCATGATTATGCGGTTGTTCACCTGCGGACCGCCAAGGCCGGGGAGCATGGCGGCGAAATCGATGACGAATTCTGTCTTGGAGTGTGAAATCACGGCAAGGTTCGAATAGGAACCTCCGGATATTTCAGGCCTTATGTTGAGGCTGAGCTGTTTGGGGTCTTCTGCCATAATTCTTAAGGTTTCGTTTTCTTCGCAAATTTAGCTAAAAACCTTATCTTTGTAAAATTTGTTTATTACAAAAGAGCAATATGGAGCTATCTACGAAGTACAATCCCTCCGAAGTTGAGGACAAATGGTACGCCTACTGGCTGAAGAATAATTTCTTCCATTCAGAGCCCGATGGAAGGGAACCATATACTATAGTCATACCTCCTCCCAATGTGACGGGTATCTTGCATATGGGGCATGTCCTGAACAACACCCTTAATGATGTCCTGATCCGCAAGGCCAGGATGGACGGGAAGAATGCATGCTGGGTGCCGGGTACGGACCACGCCTCGATAGCTACCGAGAACAAGGTAGTGGCTAAGTTGAAAGACATGGGAATAGAGAAGTCTTCGCTCACTCGCGAAGAGTTCCTTAAATACGCATGGGAATGGAAAGAAGAGCACGGCAACAAGATCCTGCTCCAGCTCCGCAAGCTCGGCGCTTCCTGTGACTGGGACCGCACCAAGTTCACAATGGATCCGGACATGACGGAGGCCGTGATCAACACCTTCGTATATTTTTATAATAAGGGTTTGATCTACAGGGGAGTACGCATGGTCAACTGGGATCCAGTAGGGCTTACGGCCGTCAGCGATGAGGAAGTCATCCACAAGGACACCCAGAGCAAATTCTATCACCTGAGGTACTATGTCTCCGACGGTAACGGGAACAAGACCGACAAGTACATAATTGTCGCTACCACACGTCCGGAAACCATAATGGCCGATGCCGCTGTCTGCATCAATCCGGAGGATGAGAGATACCACTGGCTCAAAGGCAAGAAAGTGCTTATCCCTCTCATCCACAGGGAGATTCCTATAATTGAAGATTCATATGTCGAGATCGGTTTCGGTACGGGTTGCCTCAAGGTGACTCCTGCGCACGATGTCCACGACTATGAGATCGGCATGAGGCATTCACTTCCGGTCATCGACATAATCGATGAGCACGGAAGGCTCAATGACCAGGCAGTCATCCTGGTAGGGGAAGACCGCTTCGTCGCCCGCAAGAAGATACAGAAGATGCTTGATGAGGCTGGCGAACTGGAGAAAGTGGAAGACTACACATCTCCTGTGGGGTACTCCGAAAGGACCAATGCTGTGATCGAGCCGAGGCTGTCCGCCCAGTGGTTCCTCAAGATGGACTCCCTGGCCGCTATGGCACTCGATTCAGTCGTAAAGGGCGCTACCAGGCTCATTCCGGACAAATACATGGCGACATACCGCCATTGGATGGAGAATGTCCATGACTGGTGCATCTCCAGGCAGCTCTGGTGGGGACAGCGTATCCCCGCATGGTACCTGCCTGACGGGCGGTTCGTAGTTGAGCCGACAGCCGAAAAGGCGCTTGAAGCAGCGAGGAAACTTGTTCCGGACATCAAGGCAGAGGATCTTTCCCAGGATGAGGACGTGCTGGACACATGGTTCTCTTCATGGCTGTGGCCGATTTCCGTCTTTGATACGGGAATGCCTGGTAACCCCGGACACAAGGCCAACAAGGACCTGTCCTATTATTATCCTACCAGTGACCTGGTGACAGGACCGGACATCATCTTCTTCTGGGTCGCCAGGATGATAATGGCCGGAGATGAATTCATGGGGAAGGAACCTTTCCGTAACGTTTACTTTACCGGAATCGTGAGGGACAAGCTTGGCCGTAAGATGAGCAAGCAGCTTGGCAACTCTCCGGATCCGCTGGACCTCATTGCCAAATACGGCGCCGATGCCGTCCGTATCGGCATGCTCCTTTGCTCTTCGGCCGGAAATGACATCTTCTTTGACGAAGCCCAGGTTGAGCAGGGCCGTAATTTCTGCAACAAGATATGGAATGCCTATCGTCTCGTAAAGGGATGGAAAGTTGATGAATCACTTCAGCCTAGTGAGATTAATTCAGTGGCCGTCAAATGGTTCACCAATAGGTTTAATCAAGTTGTCGAGAACGTCGAGGATAATTACTCCAAGTTCAGGATCTCCGATGCCCTCATGGCCATCTACAAGCTGTTCTGGGATGACTGGTGCTCATGGTACCTGGAATGCGTAAAGCCGGCCTTCGGCCAGCCTATTGACAAGGTTACATATGATGCGACCCTCGGTTTCTTCGATTCGCTGCTCAGGATGATCCATCCTGTCATGCCGTTCATATCCGAGGAACTGTGGCATGACCTCGCTCCCCGCGAGGAGGGAGAAACTATTATGTACGCCAAGTCGCCTGCGGCAGGTGCATATGATCCGGCGCTTATCGATTCATTCGAAATTGCGAAGGAGGCTGTTAACAATGTGCGCGGAATCCGCCAGCAGAAGAACATCTCTCCGAAGAACGGGCTCGACCTCCAGATCAAGGGGGACTATCCGGCTGTGACGCTCCCGTTCCTGAGCAAGCTCGCGAATGTAACGCCCCAGGTCTGTGAGTCTCTTCCGGCCTCCGGATCAGGCGCCACTTTCATGGTCCGTACATATGAAATGTTCCTTGGATTGTCAGGGCTTGTGGACACTGCCGCCGACCTGAAAAAGGCCGAAGAAGAGCTCGAATACCAGAGGAAATTCCTTGCCAGCGTGCAGAAAAAACTGGGGAATCCGCAGTTCACAGCCCATGCTCCCGAAAAAGTGGTGGCCATGGAGCGTAAAAAAGAGGCTGATTCCATCTCGAAGATCCAAAGTCTTGAAAGTCGCATAAATGCATTGAAAAACAATGCATGAAACAAAATAGTTTAGAATCTTAACATTTTTGTTATGCTAAGTTTCGAGGTAAAAATGCCTGTCAGGTACTATGAAACCGACCTTATGGGGGTGGTACATCACTCCAATTACGTGCGCTATTTTGAATGCGCCCGTAATGTCATGATGGAGCAGATGGGATATCCTGTTGAACAGCTCGCTGCCGATGGATATTTTACCCCGGTGATATCGGTTGAGTGCAAGTATCACAAGCCGGCTGTAATGGGAGACACGGTCACTGCCGTGGCGAAGATTGAAAACGCACCGCTTGCAAAATTGTATGTCAAGCAGGCTGTCTTCAACCAGAATGGCGAACTCCTTGCCGACGGCCAGGTGGTTGTCGCATTTACCGACAAGCAGACCGGGCGGCCGGTCCGCTGTCCCGAGAAACTTCTTTCGATCATCGAGTCGAAACTATAGCAGCCGTCCTGTCGATGGTCTCCGTCAACAATATTACCTTGTCATTCGGCAGCTTCAACCTGCTGGATGGAATTACGTTTTCAATCGGAGAAAAGGAACGGATCGGCCTGGTAGGCAAGAACGGCGCCGGCAAGTCAACCCTCATGAAGCTTATCTGCGGGGACATTGCCCCCACAAGCGGGTCGGTTGACAAGCCAGATGCCCTCGAAATCGGTTTCCTTCCTCAGGTCATGGAACACCACAAGGGTCGCAGTGTGTTCGACGAGACTATGACAGCATTCCGCAAGATCATTCTCATGCGGGAGGAACTTGAGTCTGCAACTGCATCTTTGTCAGAGCGTACTGATTATGAATCTCAATCATATCTTAAGCTGATTGACAGGGTCAATGAATTGAATGACGCCCTATCTGTCGTTCAGGATGTGCCTCCTGAAGTCGCTGCCAGGAAGACCCTGCTTGGACTAGGATTCAAGGAAGATGAACTTGACAGGAAAACAGAGACGTTCAGCCAGGGATGGAACATGAGGATAGAGTTGGCCAAGATCCTTCTCCAGAAGCCTGACCTGCTCCTTCTTGATGAGCCGACCAATCACCTTGACATTGAGTCCATCGAGTGGTTCGAGGATTACCTGAAGTCGTACAGGGGAGCCGTCATGCTCGTTTCGCATGACAGGCGTTTCCTTGACAATGTGACCGGCAGGACAATAGAAATCATGCTTGGGCATCTCCATGATTACCGGGTGCCTTACAGCCAGTATGTGGAATTGCGCTCAGAGAGGCTTGCGCAGCAGCAGGCTTCTTATGAGAACCAGCAGCGGATGATCGAGAAGACGGAGGAGTTCATAGCCAAGTTCCGTTACAAGCCCACCAAGTCCAACCAGGTACAGTCCAGGATCAAGGCCCTGGACAAGCTGGAGCGGATTGAAGTGGATGAAACAGACAATGTTACGCTGAATGTGAAATTCCCGCCTGCACCCAGGGCCGGGGATGTGGTTTTCAAGGCTTCAGGCGTGACGGTCGGATACCCGCAGAAAGTGGTTTTCAGGAATGCCGACATCGAAGTCAAGCGTGGCGAAAAAGTCGCCCTGATCGGCCGGAACGGAGAGGGAAAGACGACTTTGATGCGCCTGATAATGGGGGAGCTGTCTCCTATTGAAGGAGAGGCCCGGATCGGACATAATGTGCGTATAGGCTATTATGCACAGAACCAGGAAGATGTCCTGGACAAGACGGCAACGGTGTGGGACACCCTGGAGCGTGCAGCTGTGGGCGAGATCCGCACCAAACTCCGTGAAATACTCGCCGGCTTCCTTTTCAGGGGCGAAGACATCGACAAGAAGGTGTCGGTCCTCAGCGGTGGGGAGCGGGCGAGGCTCGGAATGGCTCGGCTCATGCTCCAGCCATATAACCTGCTCGCCCTTGACGAACCGACTAACCATATGGATATCAAGTCTAAGGACATCCTCAAGCAGGCATTGAAGGCATATGACGGCACGCTCATTGTAGTCTCTCATGACCGGGATTTCCTTGATGGCCTTGTGGATAAGATGTATGAGTTCAGGGACGGGAAGGTATCGGAGCATCTGGGCGGTGTCCAGGATTTCCTGGAGAAGAGGAAGCTTGAAGACCTGAAAGAACTTGAAAGGCGTTTCCAGGTTGAGAAGCAGGAAAAACCAGTTGACAACAAGAAATCCGCATCCCAGAAGCAGTTCCAGGAAAGTAAGGCTCGGGAAAAGGAACAGAGGAAACTGCGCTCACGGGTTACCTGGCTGGAGAAGGAGATAGAGAAGTATGAAGACAGGATGAAGAAGCTTGAGGAAAAGCTTTCGGCTCCTGGGGACGGGGACGATGTGATGGAACTTACAAGGGCCTATCTTGAAGACAAAAGGTTCCTTGATGCCTACACCGAAGAGTGGGGCGAATTGGTTGAGAAATTAGGATAAACTTTAATATTTTAGTCCAATGAAAAACTTGAGAGATAATGCATTAAAGATGTTTATCGCAAGCATCGCTTTATGTGTTTCAATCATCTTGGGAAGCAACTTGTCAGCCCAGACTAAGGTTCAGGACCACCAGAACAGTCCGGAATTCGACTGCATCGAGGTGTCGGATGAATTCCAGGTCGTAGTCCGTCCTTCTGACAGGTATTCCTATTCCGTGACAGTAGATGATGAACTCGAGCCTTATTGTACGAATTATATCAGGAATAAGACATTGTTTGTTGCGATTGACCGTAAGGCCGTTCCCAAGGAGACAAAGAAACTGTACGCCGGCAAAGGCGGAAAGGTCGCCATCCTGAAGGTAGTCGTCGGAATCCCGGCCCTGCGTGCAGTCAATCTTTCTGGAAAGGCCGTCATGAGCGTTGAAGGGGACATGACAAGCGAGAGGACTGGAATCACTCTGACGGAGAACAGCTCCCTGCGTGGTCTTGACCTGGCATCAGGAGAGGTATCCATCAAGATGGAAGGAAAATCTTCGGCTTCGGTGTCGATTGATTCTCCTGTCATAAATGTCTCTTCCACAGGATCTTCCTCACTCACACTCAGGCAGAGTTCCCGCGAACTGATCCTTGAGCCCTCCCGTTCATCGCACCTGAATGTTTCCGGAGAAATGGAAAAGGTCGAGATTACCAGCGCCGGCTCTTCAGAGACTGTCCTGAGCGGTAAGGGAAAACTTGTGAACATTACCGGATCCAATTCCTCCAAGGTGAATGCGATTGACTTTGAGTGCAGCGATGCGATTGTGTCGCTCGCGAATTCCGCTGTGGCGCAGGAAGCTGCAGAGGACACTCTCAAGGTTAAACTGGAAGGTGGCAGCAAACTCTATTTCAAGGGACAGCCCCTCTTCGACATCGTCAGGATCGCCGGCTCCAGCCTGCTTCCTTACACTGAAATGAAATAGCCAGGCATATGTTCGTGCTGGATTCGCATTGCGACACACCCTCGGCCCTGTTGGAAGGCAGGGACCTGCGTATTGACAATCATGTAGGGCATGTGGATTTCCCGAAATTGAAAAAAGGTGGCGTAGATGCCGCCTTTTTCGCTTTGTACACGTCCAACTCCCTTTCGGGGGAGGCTGCCCTGGAACGTGCCCTGAGAGAACTTGCGGCTGTCCAGGACAGCCTGGAAGCATGCAAAGACCTTGCAGCTCTGGCCGTTTCTCCTGCAGAAGCATTTGAGAATAAGGCGAAAGGACTCATTTCCATATTCCTGGGGATGGAGAACGGCAGTCCCATCCAGGATTCGTTGTCCCTTTTGAGATTCTTCTACCGCTGTGGAGTAAGGTATATGACGCTGACCCATAATGGAGACAATCTCATATGTGATTCTGCGGCCGGATCCGGGCGTTGGGGCGGACTCAGCCCGTTCGGGCGGGAGGTCGTACGTGAGATGAATTCGCTCGGAATGATCGTAGACCTTGCGCATTGTTCTGACAAGACTTTTACAGACTGCCTGGAATTGTCTCAGGCTCCGATCGTCTCTACCCATTCCAGCTGCCGTGCCCTAGCTTCACATCGACGCAACATGGCTGACTGGATGCTCAAGGAACTCGCAGCACAGGGAGGGGTGTGCCAGATCAATTTCTATCCGGTCTTCCTGTCAGACGAATACGCTTTAGTACATAATGAAGACGTGCCGGAAAGCGGGGCTGAAGTCCTGCCTTCTTTCAGGCGCGTAGTCGATCATATTGACCATGCCGTTGAAGTCGCCGGCATCGACCATGTGGGATTCGGCTCTGATTTCGACGGTATAGAAGTCGCTCCATCCGGGCTCGAGAATGCCGGAAAAATACAGGTCGTCTTTGATGAGATGAGGCGGCGTGGTTACAGTGAAGAAGACCTCGCCAAAGTCGCCGGAGGTAATTTCCTGAGGGTCTTCGAAGATGTCATAAGGTCTTCGAATTTATTCAAAAAGTAGCGAAACAAAAAAGTTATCTAAATTAACATATTTGTTTCACTTCTTATGTGACAATATTTTAGCAGATAATGCTATTTTTATCCTCAATTATATACCTTCTTAGCATGTCCAGGGCCGAAGCGGCGAATCTCTGTATGTTCCGGAGCCTGTCATTATGATAATTCCTCATCTGGGTGACCGTTCCGTGAGGGCCGCTGACCCCAATCCACACCGTCCCTTCGGGAAGGACACCGTCTCCTCCCGGACCGGCAAGTCCGGTCGTTGAGACGGAGTATGTACTCCCGGTAAGGCGCCTTACTCCCTCTGCCATGGAGGCGGCTACCTCGCTGCTTACGACCCCGAATTTTTCTATTGTCTCTTCCGGAACTCCCAGTACAGACTCTTTGACCGCGATGGCATATGATGTCACTGAGCCAAGATAATACTCGGATGAACCGGGGACAGATGTTATCAGGTGGGAGATCTCACCTCCGGTGCAGGATTCGGCTGCGCTTACTGTCTTTCCGGTTCCTGCCAGAAGCTTTTTAAGCGCGTGCTGCAAGTCGTCTTCCGCATCGGAGTAGATGGCATCTCCGAGGATCCCATGCAGCTGTGCAAACTTTTCTTCTATGCGTTCCTCCTCTTCTTTCCTGTCGCCGCCATAGATGGAAAGGCGCAGCTTTACACCGGTAAGGGTATTTGGAAGGTATGCAAGATGCATGTCCTCAGGCAGGGAATCCTCCCATGCTTCAATCTTCTTTGCCAGTGCAGACTCTGCATAACCATAGACCATGAGGTTCCTGTGATAGATATCGGTAAGAGTAAAATGCTCTTTGATGTCATTTATTATCAATGGAATAGCAGAGAGAGCCTCATGTGGTACTCCAGGTAATGAATAAAGGACTGCAGGGTGTCCGAAGCGGTTTGGGGAAAAGCGGAAAACCATGAACGGGGCAGTTCCGTTCCGGTTTGGGATAACCTCGCATGTGTCCGGAACCATGGCCTGGTTCCGGTTGGATTCCAGCACCTCGAGGCCCCTGGATGTGAGGATGTCCTTTACAATCCTTGCCTGCTCCAGGTTCTCAACGAATTTCCTGCTTCCGGACAGATCTGCCAGGGCCTGTTTCGTGATATCGTCCCTGGTCGGTCCAAGTCCGCCCGTGCAGATTACTATTTCGCTGTTGTTCAGTTCTTTATCAAGGTTGGAGACTATTTCATCATGATTGTCTCCGATGGACAGCATCCGCTCCACCCTTACCCCGACGGCTTCCAGGGCCCTGGATATCGCAGAGGAGTTCGTGTCTACAATCTGGCCTATGAGGATTTCGTCCCCGATAGTACAAATAGAAGCTTTAGTCATTGCCTGTCAAGTTTCTTCAGTATTTTCTTGATGAGATCCGGCCCTTCATATGCAAGTCCGGTGTTTATCTCTATGAGTGATGCACCTGCGTCAAGCATCTCCAGGGCTTGTTCCGGGGTCATGATCCCTCCGACCCCGACGACAGGAAGGCGCCCGCCTGTGTACTCATTTATGAACTTTACAAGAGAGAGGCTCTTTGAATATAGCGGAGCTCCGGAGATCTCCCCGGGGCCTATTTTTTTCAATATCTCAGGGGAAGTAGTGAGGCCCTCCCGGCTTTCAGTGACATTGGCTGCAACGACACCGTCAATTCCTGACATCATGCAGTAATCCAGTATGGAACCCAGCTGGTCCCGTTCGTAGTCTGGGGAAATCTTGATCAGCACCGGTTTGTTTATGTCATAGCACTGGCGGAGTTCCATTATCGGGTCGATAAGGTCGGATATATATGCGACGTCCCCGAGCCCCTGGAGTCCGGGAACGCCTGGCCAGGAGAAGTTAAGCACAATAATGTCGACAAAGTCATATATTAGGGAAAAAGCTGTCTCGTAATCCTTTACGACTTCATCGAATTTGCTGGTCGCATTCATGGCGATGTTCGCAGCTACAATTCCCCTGCGGGGACGCTTGCGAAGCTGGTCGATGGCATATGCCACTCCCTTGTTGTCTAATCCGGTCCTGTTTATCATGGCCTTGTCCTTGGGCAGGACGAAGATCCTGGGCTTGGGATTGCCGCTCTGGGGGCGTGGAGTCAGGGATCCGATCTCCACGAAACCGAAGCCAAGCCCGAGCATTTCATTATAGCAGTCGCCGTTTTTGTCGAAGCCTGCAGCCAGGCCGAGCGGATTGGGGAATTGCAATCCGAATACTTCGCGTTGAAGGGAGTGTCTTTTCCGCTTACGGAATGTCCTGTATAAGGCGAACAGCAGCGAATTCCTGGCAAGCCTTTTCATATATGATACGGCCATCCGGTGTGCGAGTTCCGGAGATATCTTCAGAAAGATAGGCCTTATGATCCACTTAAACATGACGATGTTGCTTTATGACGACAAATATACAAAAAAGCGAGTTCATTCATCAGGAGGGGAGTAGCGGATTGTGTATATTTAATTAACATTTAGATAACATATAATAAAACGCTGATTATAAGTTGTTTCTATGCGAATAATAGCCTTTATTGGTCCCGTCTGTGGATTATTTGTGTTGAAGGCTTCTCCAAATATTAAAATACATATTTAGATAAATATGATATAACCTCTGATTCCAAAATAGTTCCATATACGTAATATCTGCCATAAATTTTACTTATGCCTGAAAAATTTCGTGAATTATAGGATATTGATTAATTTAGTGACCGTAATTCATGAGTGAGATTTGAAGCATGATTCCGAATATCCTGATCGAAGATTTCAATTACGATCTCCCAGATGAGCGAATCGCGAAATATCCGCTGAAAGAGCGGGACTCTTCCAAACTCCTTCTTTACAAAGGCGGGAAGGTGGAGGACCATGTATTCCGTGATCTTCCCGGTCTTCTTCCCTCCGGCTCCGTGATGGTGTTCAATGACACCAGGGTTGTCCCTGCCCGTCTGCATTTCATAAGGCCGACTGGAGCGCATATTGAGATATTCTGCCTGGAGCCTGTGGATCCGGTTGAGTACAATCTGAATTTTTCAAGTGTCAGGACCTGTTGCTGGAAATGTATTATCGGTAATGCCAAGCGATGGAAAGGGGAGTCTTTGTCTTTTGCGGCTCCGGAAGATGATCCGGAAGCTGCATCCCTGAATCTCAGGGCGGACACCGAAGGTGAAAGAGACGGACAGACTGCTGTGGTGAGATTTACCTGGGATGGCGGAATACCGTTCTCACGTGTACTGGAGATATGCGGAAACGTACCTATCCCACCATATCTGAACAGGGACACTGAACCGATCGATCTCGAGCGTTACCAGACCCTGTACGCCAAGATAAGGGGTTCTGTCGCGGCTCCAACCGCCGGCCTGCATTTCACCGGGAGGGTTCTGGACGCCATAAAGGAAAAGGGAATAGACGTGGAAGAAGTGTGCCTGCATGTCGGTGCCGGTACATTCCTCCCGGTCAAAAGCTCAGCCATATCCGGACACCCGATGCACAGGGAACCCTTTACCGTCAGCCTTGATTTCCTTAAGACCATTCTCAAGGGAGACAAGAAAATAATCGCTGTCGGGACAACATCTGTGCGTACCCTGGAGTCCCTTTATTATGCCGGAGCCGGCATTCTGCGGGACGGCGAGCCCCATGACGTTGAGCAGTGGGCTCCGTATGAGCAGGATTACGGGTACACTACCAGGGAAGCCCTGGAGGCTATCGTCGGGTTCCTGGAGTCCCGCGGCCTGGATTCCCTCAGGCTCGGAACCAGGATAATAATTGTCCCCGGCTTCCGTTTCAGGCTCGTTGACATGCTGGTGACTAATTTCCATCAGCCGCAGAGTACCCTTCTGCTGCTTATCTCTGCATTTGTGGGAGGGGATTGGAAAACTATCTATGACCATGCCCTCTCTTCAGGATACAGGTTTCTCAGTTATGGAGACAGTTCCCTGCTCTGCAGAGTGGACTGATTATTGCAGGTTTTTTGTTTGAAATTGTTTATGCCATGGTTGATTCCAAAGATATTGTCGATATAGCTCCTTATTCTGACAAGGAAGCCATCGAAGCCCTTAGCCATGTTGCCAGGCATCCGCT
This sequence comes from uncultured Bacteroidia bacterium, assembly GCA_902803535.1. Taxonomy (GTDB): domain Bacteria; phylum Bacteroidota; class Bacteroidia; order Bacteroidales; family UBA932; genus Cryptobacteroides. Next base: position 12,905 of record CADCQP010000055.1, read on the forward strand.
GGTGCCGGCGATTTCGAAATACATCTTCCCGGATCTGCCGGAAAACTTCCTGGGCGAGACCCTGTCGCATATCCACAGCATTGACCAGTTCCAGTCAATCGTGATGAGCAAGGCCGTCGTCTGGGTACTGGACAACACTGTGAAGAATTTTTCATATGACGGGTTCCTCAATGTGATGGAGGTGCGCGGCAAGTTCCTCGCCCTTTCCAATCACAGGGACATTATCCTGGATCCGGCCCTGACCCAGTACATCCTCTGGCAGAACAGCTATCCGCAGACTGAGATCTGCGTAGGGGACAACCTGATATCTTCCTCCAAGACCATTGAGTACCTTCTGCGTTCCAACAGGATGATCAAGGTCATCAGGGGCATATCCGCACGTGAACTCTACCTTTCGTCCAAGAACCTTTCCGAGTACATCCGCCAGACCATAACCTCGGGCAGGAGTTCCATATGGCTTGCCCAGAGGCAGGGGCGTACCAAGAACGGCCTCGACACGACCGAGCAGGGGCTCCTGAAGATGCTCGACATGAGCGGAACAGGCAGCTTTACCGACAATTTCGACGAGCTGAACATAGTCCCGCTAAGCATTTCATATGAATACGAACCCTGCGACATCCGCAAAGCCAGGGAGATACTCATATCCCGTACCCAGAAATACGTCAAGACAGAGACCGAGGACCTGGAAAGCATCCTTACCGGCATCACGCAGTGGAAGGGCAACGTCCATATGAATTTCGGGAAGCCTCTGTCCAGGGAAGAAATCGATGCGGCATCGGACGGAATCAGGAACGACCGTTACCAGTCCATACGCCATGCGATTGACAAGCGTGTCATCGAGGGGTACAAGCTCTGGAAGACGAATTACATATGCTATGACCTTGTGAACAAGTCGTTCACATATGTCGACCAGTACACCCAGGAAGATGTCGAGGCATTCACCGATTACATGGAGAAGCAGCTCGATACTGTCGAGAAAGAATTGAACCGCGATGAATTGAGGGATGTATTCCTGAGAATCTACGCCAATCCTGTGGCCGCCAAGGCCAGTCTCACTGCTTCATGTGAACATCGAGCTGAGGGAACGGGAAATTGATTCCGTTACGCGGCAGCTCGTCATAGATAGCCTTGTTGACGGCATACAGGACCCCCCAGTAGTCCGTTGTCTTCACCCATGCCCTCAATATGTATTCGACGCTGCTGTCCTGCAGCTGGTTTACGATTACATATGCATCTGATGCACCGGGAGTGTCGCTTCCGACGATTTTCTCCTGGTTGCGGGCTATCCCCATCAGGACTTCTATGACCTTGTCCGAAGAGGCTCCGTACTCAACGCTTACCTTCCAGTCTATCCTGCGCACGTCGCGCTGGTAGTGGTTCTCGATGTTGCCGTTGAAGAGGGCGCCGTTGGGGAGGATGATGTCGCGGTTGTCCCAAGTGCGGAGTTTGGTACTTACCACTGAAACATCAGTTACGAATCCTTCGTAATTCTGGGCCTTGATGTAGTCTCCAACACGGAAAGGCTTGAAAAACAGGATCATGAGTCCTCCGGCGAAGTTTTGCATGGTTCCGCTCAGGGCCATTCCAATCGCAACTCCCGCAGAGGCCAGGAGTGCGGCAAGGGAGGTGGTGTTCACTCCAAGGGTGCTGATCGTGATTATGATCAGCACCACCGTGAGTGAAATGGTGGTAAGACTTATGACAAATGAAGACAGTGTCTTTTCCGCTTTCCTCTTTTCCAGCCTTCTTACGAGCCATTTCCTGATCCGCCGGATGATCCAGGCACCAATGATGTAGATCAGGATGGCGGCCAGCAGTTTCAGCCCGAATTCCAGGGCCTTGTCCCACATTGTGGCAAAGAAACCTCCCGGATCATTTGCCAGCTCGTCGGCGAGTTTGGCTATCTGTACTTTTGATGAGTCAGCGAGATTGACTGTATCTCCGGTCATAACCTGGATTTACGAGTGTTTGTGTTCATGGTGAGCAACTTGTCCACCTGGGAGATGATGTCCTCGAAGGGGAGGTCCTGGCTCAGTACGAGATCCGGCTTCTTGAGGAAGAAACCCTTCTGGGTGGCCTTCAGCATACCGCCGCCGCTTATGTTCAGCATTACGGTCTCATCCTTGTCAACCTTGCCTTCGTCGAGGGCCTTCTTGAGGCCGGCGACAGCTGCAGCCGCAGCAGGGAAGATATCGATGCCTTCTTTATTGAAGAACTGGAGCATCCAGTAAACGATGTCGTTGTTGTCAACCTTGAACATGTCTCCCTTGCTGGCCTTGAGCACGTCGAAGAGTCCTCCGGCAAGGCTGTAGGGCGGTTTGCGGTTGGAGAGCACCTTGGCCAGGATCATGGCCGCCTGGCGCCTGGAGTCATCGGCCGAGAGGGGAACGAGGTCCCTGCTGTCCGCCTTCCAGGAGTCATACATGATTGTAAACGGGTCGTTCTGGACGGCGAAGATCTTCATGATGTTGTCTCCGAAACGGCCGTCCTCCTTGAGCCTGAGGTTGTTCTCATATGCAGCAATGGCTCCGGTGCCGCTTCCGACAGCCTGGAAATAGGCGTCAGGGATGCGGCCGATAGCTTCTACCGCAGAGAGGATGGTGGTTCCCATGCCATCCCTGCGGGCTACGTTCTTCGCGCCTCCTTCGGGAAGATAACGGGTGTCCTTGCAGAGCTTGTCTCCTACGGTGATGGCATCGAAATAGTCGGTTCCATGAGGGGTTGCGACTACTTTGACGCAGTTGCGCAGCTTGCGGACGAACCACAGGTCGTTTATGTTGTCCTCGGGAATGCATATGACCGCGGGGATGTTGTTGTCGGAGCATACACGTATGAATGAGCGCGCGGTGTTTCCGGCAGACTGGATGACCAGGACGTGCTTGTCGTTCTTGGGCAGGCGGGCGCAGACTGAGTAGGCCTCTGTCTCCTTGAACGAGCATGTGCTCATGCGGGCCCCGATCTTGGGAGCATATCCTGAGAAGGTAATCCACAGGTTCTCCATTCCAAGAAGGGAGGCGAGCCCCTTGCTCTTGTATGTCACGGGAGCGTGGGAATGTTTAAGTATCCTTTTGCAGGGAAGCCAGTTAGCGTAGCGGTAGAGGCCGTCGAGGTCGTTTCTCGGGGTAAATTGCTTGTTTTCGTAAACTGCCCTTACAAGGGAAGGGGAAGATCCTTCGGGATCTACGAGGGTCCATCCCTCATCATCGAATACACGACCGCTCCCTACATTCTGAAGACGGTATTTCGTAGGTGTGAAAGCCATATCTGTTATGGGTTTAGTGTTTTATCTTCCAAATATAGGAATTTTCAGAGTTTTATGAAAAGCCAGACCATGTAGGCCAGGAATATTGTTATGAAGATAACCCCTTCCAGCCTGTCCAGCTTTCCTTTCTTGTTGGTGTAGGCCGCCGTGATCAGGACTACCGTGCTCAGGAGCATGATGCCCAGGTCACCCCAGTTCATCCCGTTGAAGGACAGGGGATGCAGCACAGCCGAGCCTCCAAGGATGAGGAGGATGTTGGAGATGTTGGATCCCAGGATGTTCCCGAGTGCCATCTGCCCCTTGTGCTTGATTGCTGCAACTATGTTTGTCATGAGCTCGGGCAGGGAAGTGCCGCATGCCAGGATCGTGATGGCGATGAACTTGTCACTGACATTCAGGGCACGGGCTATCTTCTCAGCGGACTCTACGAAAATCTTTCCGCCGAAGATCAGTCCGGCCAGTCCTCCGACTATCATCAGGATGGCCAGCGGAAGCTTGATGGGCTTGTCCGAAGATTCTTCTTCAGAGCCTGAAGATGGACTGTCTTCCTTGAAGGAAAAGATTAGGTAAGCAATGAAAAGTACAAGGAACAGAGAACCTTCTATTCTGCTTAGATTATTCCCTGAACCCAGTCCGAAAAGGCTGTAGCTCATTCCCAGCAGGATCAGGAGCGATGTCACTATGACATTGATGGGAAGGTCGCGGCGCAGGTTGGAACGGGTGATATCTATGGGGCGCATCAAGGCGCTGACTCCGAGGATGAGGAAGACGTTGAATATGTTGGATCCGACTACGTTTCCCACGGATATGTCCGAGTTGCCCTTGATGGCTCCCGTGAAACTTACTACGAGTTCAGGCATCGAGGTGCCGATCCCGACTATTGTCAGTCCGATGATGAATTCGCTCACGCCGAGCCTGCGGGCTACGCTGGAGGAGCCTTCTATCAGGTAGTTTGCGCCCAGGATTACTATTGTGAGGCTTAAAAGCAGTAATAATATCTGAAGAGGCATGTCAGTTTTTAAGTTTCAATGAGCAGACATTTTCAACATGCTGCGTCTGGGGGAACATGTCAACTGGTTGTACGGCAGTGACTTCGTATTTTTCAGAAAGTATGGCAAGGTCCCTGGCCTGGGAGGCCGGGTTGCAGCTTACATAGACCATCCTCGGGGCCGCAGTCTCCAGGAGGACTTTTGCGACGCTTGGATGTATTCCTGCCCTGGGAGGATCCAGGATCACTACATCAGGCTTGCCGTGTACTTTGATGAAGTCCGGCGTAAGCACGTCTTTCATGTCTCCGGCGAAGAAACTGCAATTATGGATCCCGTTGGTGGCGGCATTTTCCCTGGCATCGTCAATGGCTTCAGGCACGTATTCGATTCCGATTACCTTGGAAGCTTTGCTGCTGACGAACTGTGCGATCGTCCCGGTACCGGTGTAGAGGTCATATACTGTTTCCGAGCCGGTCAGTGCGGCGAATTCCCTGGCTACCGTGTAGAGCTTGAGAGCCTGTCGGGAATTGGTCTGGTAGAATGACTTGGGGCCGATCTTGAACCTCAGGCCTTCCATGGATTCGTATATGGCCGGGGCACCCCTGTAGAGGATCGGGGTCTGGTCTGAGATGGAATCGTTCAGCTTTGAGTTTATGATGTAGTAGAGTGATGTGATCTGGGGAAAGGCTTCACAGAGTGCGTCCAGGAGGAGGGGACGGAAGGCATCGTCATATGCCATGCAAAGGATCACCATGACCTGTCCGTCTTCGGTAGTGCGGATTATCAGGTTCCTCAGGCATCCGGTGTTGGAGCGTATGTCGTAGAACGGGATCGAATGGCTTACGGCGAAATCCTTGATAAAGAGCCTGATAGAATCGGAGGGCTCATCCTGGAGGTAGCAGTGCTTGATGTCCAGGACCTTGTCGAAGAATTTCCCGACGTGGAATCCCAGTCCCATGGAGTCTGAGGAGGGAATCTGCTCCGGGTCTTCGTCTGGGAGTATCCACCGGCGGGAAGAAAAGCTGTATTCCAGCTTGTTGCGGTAGAAACTGGTCTTGTCCGAGCCGATGATGGGGGAGACTCCGGGGATGGTGAGTCCGCCTATCCTGGTGAGCTGGTCTTCGACCTGGCGCTGCTTTGCCTTGAGCTGCATAGGATAGGGGAGAGGCTGCCATTTGCAGCCCCCGCATATGCCGAAATGGCTGCAGAAGGGTTCCAGGCGGTCGGGTGACGGAGTGACTATGCGCTTGATAACGCCTTCCATGTAATTCTTTTTCTTCTTGACCACCCGGATATCGACGACATCGCCCGGTACGGCGAAGGGTACGAAAGTAACCACTCCGTCGATGTGGGCGAGGGCCTTTCCCTCGGCTGCAACCTCTTCAATGGTAATGTTCTCGAATTCTATGTTGACTTTCTTTCTGGACATATGCTTTATTCTTCGGTCCTGACTACCGCCTGGGATACATTGATGATGAAATCGCCCATGGCCTCAAGTTCTTCGATAAAATCAAGGAAATAGTTCAGCGACAAGTAGTTGCCTTCTTGCTGCTCAATTTGTACAAAGGCCTCGTCCCGGAAGGTGTCGCGGGCGGAATTGATTGCGTCCTCAGCTTCATATGCGTTGGTTATGTCGGTGAGGCTTCCCGCTGAGGCGGATTTCAGGTTGATTCCCATGGTAGCCATCGCGTTTTCCACGAGGCCGATCATTTCCTTGAGTTTTTCCATGGTGCCGGAATCGAATTCCTGCTTGTGCGCGCGCAGGCGGCTGAGGAGGCGGCTGATGTTCTCGCAGCTGTCCCCGAGGCTTTCCAGTTCGCCTATGACCCGGTAGAGGACACGGGTCTCTTCTGTCTCCTGCCCGGTCATCTGCTCGGATGAGATATCGCTGAGGAAGGATGCGATTTCATATTCGTACCGGTCTGTGACTTCTTCAGTCTTTATCAGAGACTTGCGGTACTCTTCGAATGTGTCGTCATCCTCTGCTGCAAGCGCGCATCCGACATCCCGGAAACCATCTTCCGCCGCATGCTCGAAATCCAGGATCTCCTGGTAGGCCTGGCGGATGGATAAGGCGGGAGTTCCGAGGCGGCCGTTTCCTATGTATTTGAGTTTGAAGACATTGCCTTGGGATTTGTCGTCATCTTTAACCATCCACGTGTCAATTTTCTCAATGTACTCTGTCAACCACATGAATATCAACATCATGACGATGTTGAATGCAGTGTGGAACATTGCGACGTGGAAAACGGGGGAATGGAGCCCCAGGACGTTGCACAAACCCTGGACCGCATTTGTGCAAGGCCTGAAGGCCAGAAGCACCAGTATGACTCCGAGGGCGTTGAAGACAGTGTGCGAAAGGGCGGCACGTGAGGCCATCGTGCCTGCGCTGCGAGCGGCTATGTTACCTTTGAAAGTGGTCCCGATGTTGGTTCCGAGCACGATCGCCGCCGCACTTGGGAAACCGATCCATCCGAGGTTGATCAGGATCATGGTGATTGCCACAGTAGGGGAGGAATGCAGCATCCATCCACATAAAATCCCTATTATCAAGTAGATAACTATGCTGATGAAACCTTTGGATGATAAATCGTTGAGTAAGTCCGAAAGGGGGATGTCCTCTCCGGCCGCAGGCAGCGACTTGTTCATGAAAGACATGGCTATCAATATGATAGCGAGTCCGATAACGAATGTCCCGATGCTCTTCAGGGCCGGCTTTTTCCCCATGTTCATCACAAAGCCGACTCCCATGATGATCAGTGCGTAACTGATTGAAGGAAGGAATCCTGCAGTCGCCGTAATCCAGCCTGTCACGGTTGTTCCCACGTTGGCTCCGAGCAGGACGTTGATGGCTTGAACGAGGGTAAGCATGCCTGCATTGACGAATCCGACAGCCAGAAGTGTAGTCGCGTTGGAAGATTGGATCAGTGCCGTGATTCCCATTCCGGCGAGAACCTGCTGTACGCGTCCTCCGGTCATCCACGGAAGGAATTTCCTGAGCCTGTCACCGAATGCCTTCTGGACTCCGGAACTCATCAGTTCCATGCCATATATGAAGAGTGCTATGGCACCCAGGAAGGTGAGGACGTTCAGTATCATCTAACTTAACATAATATAAATTGTGTAACA
>CADCQP010000056.1 GCA_902803535.1 uncultured Bacteroidia bacterium
GACGCAGCCTACCCCCTGGCATCGGGCGGGCAGCCCTCATCTGCCAGTATATTTGGCCTTGCAGGCCTTCGGACCGTGCTCCCGCGGGCATCGCTGCCCGGGGCCGTGGGCTCTTACCCCGCGTTTTCACCCTTACCGCCCCGAAAGACGGCGGTTGTTTTCTGTCACGGCTCCCGCAAGATTGCTCCTGCCTGCGATTTCCGCAGGAAGGTGCCCTGTCCTGTCCGGACTTTCCTCACCGGCATAACCGGCGCGGCGGACTGTCCCTCCAATACAAACTTCTTTCCCCGTCTGTGACGGGGCTGCAAAGATAATCCAAATTATCCTCAAAACCTATTTCGATGCCAGGGAATCAGCCATATGCTGATAAAGGAAATACACCGAATCCAATGCGTGTTTGTTCTGGGGCAGGATTGGATCCGCAGAAGGAGATTCCATAGAGAGCGGGTTGACCGGGGTCCCGTTCTTCCACACCCTGAAATCCAGGTGCGGTCCCGTCGACACACCTGTGGAACCGACATACCCGATCACTTCTCCCTGCTTTACACGCGTTCCGGCTTTGATTCCCTTTGCGAACCTGGAGAGGTGGAGATAGGCGGTCTGCCAGACAGAGTTATGCCTGATCTTGATCTGGTTTCCCCCGCCTCCGGCCCAGCCGGCACTGACCACGGTTCCATCTCCAATGCTCTTCACTGGAGTACCTGTAGGAGCCGCATAATCGACCCCCGTATGGGCCCTGACCCTGCCTGTCACAGGATGTTTCCTATGATAGGAGAATCCCGAAGAGATCCTGGAAAAAGTAAGGGGGGCTTTCAGGAATGCCTTGCGAAGGCTCTCCCCGTCCTCCTTCCAGTATATGTTTCCCCCGTCATGCTGGTCGAACATGATGGCAGGGATAGTCTTTCCGCCTCCAGAGAAAACCGAGTAATAGATAGTGTCTATGGCGACGACCTCCCCGCCAACTACCGACTGGCCGTAAAGGACCTTGAAGGAATCCCCCTCCTGAAGAGAGAAGAAATCCAGTGTCCAGGCGTAGATATCCTCCAGCCCGACTATAAGCAGAGGAGAAGCATCCGCACGGATCATGTCATTCCAGAGTGACTGGGTTATAGTTACTTCCGAAACCTTGACCTGATAATCCACCGGCTTGTTTACGCTTCTGACACCCAGAGAATCCGCACACCTGAACACAGTCATACTGATCTTGTCATTGTGATAGACTACGTATTTAAGGGCATCAGAAGGACTCCCCGGCTCATAATAGGCCTCATACCTGTTCCCGGCCCTCATACGGCGCACGTCGAAGACATCGCCGCACAGTCCTGAAAGGACATATGCCGAATCGGGCTGCATCCCGAGCCTGGTCATGAGCCCGGCGAAGGTTTCACCGCTGCCCACCGTCCCTTCAACCATTTTCAATGAATCTTCCCAGAAGCCAAGTGGAGGGATGCTGTCGTTCCGGGGTTCTTCAACCTCGGCTGCAGCACGGTGACGGACACAGGAAAGGGGCATGGACATCATGGCCACCCCGGCAGAAAGAACCGCCAACAAGTATATCATCCTTTTCATCTGACGCAAATTTAACTATTTTTGCCGACATGGACATATCACCCATCGCATATTACAGGGGGCCCTTCGGCTCCAAGTTCGGAATTCCGAGGCAGAGTTCCGTCATTGAGGACATCGGGGGACGCATCGTTTTCGAGCCAGCCTTCCGAAGCCGCGATGCAGTAAAAGGCCTCGAAGGCTTTGACTGGCTCTGGCTTATCTGGGGCTTTTCAGCTAACCAGACCGATGACAAGACTTTCCACGCTACGGTCAGGCCGCCAAGGCTTGGAGGCAACCGGACAGTCGGGGTCTTCGCCTCGCGCTCCCCTTTCAGGCCCAATCCCCTCGGACTGTCTTCGGTACGCCTGGCCTCGATAGAACTTGACGCCCCGTCCGGGCCTCTGCTGCACGTCCTTGGAGCAGACCTCATGGACGGGACGCCGATCTATGACATAAAGCCATATCTCAGTTTCTGCGATTCGCATCCTGACGCGAAGCAAGGATTCATATCGGAGAATAACTGGGAAGAACTCGAAGTAGTCCTGCCTGCTGAAGCCGCATCGTTATTCTCCTCCAACGAGATGGAAATCCTGCGCCGCTCCCTTGCACTCGATCCGAGGCCGAGGGTCCAACATGACCAGGCAAAGGTCTATGGATTCCCTTTCTCCGGTCATGAGGTCCGGTTCACCGTTTCCGGCAGGACGCTTACAGTCGTCGGGATAGACTGATAATCAGATCATTCTTCACCCTGAAAATCCGCTGAAAACCTTCGCGGGGCTCATCCCCCCACCGCTTCGCGGCGGTGCCTCCCGTTCACAAGGGCACGGGCGTCCATGGGTTTTCAGCGGATTTTCAGGGTGCAGGACTACCTGTCAGGTCAGTGAAGAGTGTAGTGGGCTGCGTAGCCTCCTCCCGGAGCAAGATGGATGGTGACCTTCCGTGATCCGGGAACACTGCCGGTAACCTTCTTGTAATCCCTGGCAGCCCTGTGGGCGTTCACGCCGTCCTGGAAAGCCTCGAAATTGTAGAGCCTGTTCTCGAGGAAACCGAGGTCAAGGGTGATATCCCTTGCAGTCCACCCGTTCAGGGCCCCGAGCCACCAGCTGCCGTCCGCAGCCTGATGGGCGACAACCACATATTCCCCGACCTTTCCGTCAAGGGCTACGGTCTTGTTCCATACAGTAGGAACAGCGGCGATGAACTCGGTGCATTCCTTCTCCTGCATGTAATTGGACGGAGAATCGCAAAGCATGGTAAGCGGAGCATCGAAGACCATGTATTCCGCAAGCTGATGGCACCTTGTACCAGGACTCATAGGCTCGGAGTTGACCGGTTTGAAATTCCTCCTGGTCGCATTCCTCATTGCTCCCTGGGTGTAATCCGCAGGACCGGCGGCGTACCTGATGAAAGGTATGGTCACGTCATATGTCACCTGGTCACCGGTTCCCCACTTCATCTGCTCGAGGCCGTTGACTCCTTCACAGTTGATCACATTCGGCCATGTGCGCATCAGTCCGGCAGGCTTGAAGGCCCCATGGAAGTCCAGGAGCAGGTTGTACTTGGCGGCAATCTCAGCACTCTTGGTGTAGAATGCCACCATCCCCTGGTCGTCACGGTTCATGAAATCAACCTTGAAGCCCTTGATGCCCATCTGTGAATAATGGCGGCAGACACCCTCGATGTCCTTGTTGAAGGCCCAGTAGCCGGCCCACAGGATGAGGCCGACATTCTTTGAATCGGCATATGCGCAGAGTTCCTTCAGGTCAATCTCAGGTACTACCTGGAAAAGGTCGGCTGCACGGTTGACAGCCCAGCCCTCGTCCAGGATCACGTACTCAATACCATGCTCTGAAGCGAAGTCGATATAGTACTTGTAGGTGTCATTGTTGATTCCGGACTTGAAATCCACTCCGTAGAGGTTCCAGTCATTCCACCAGTCCCATGCAACCTTTCCGGGCTTAACCCAGCTCCAGTCCCTGCTGTCGGGAGCGGATGCGAGTTTGTAAACCAGGTCTATGTCAGCAAGCTGCCTGTCCTCGGGAGCCACCATGACCACCCTCCATGGAAGAGCCTCTCCGGCGCCGATCTTGGCTATATAGTCCTCAGCAACGTCCACGAAGCCTTCCAGCATATTGTGGCCGCCCTGCTTCTCAGTGCGCGGAGCGGGAGCCATGACTCCCTTGAGCGTCGTCCCGCCCTGGCCGTTGAGGTAAAGTCCCGGATAGTTCAGCAGGTCCGACTCGGAGATGCAGACATTGACTCCCTTGGGCGACTGCACCAGCAGGGGAAGGAAGGCCAGCCTCCTGGAATCCCATCCGGAAAGTGTGGTGACAGTGTAATAGTTCTCGAAACTGTTGTGGAACTGGCTCTTGAAGCCCTTGTCGTCGAAATCCCTCACATATGGGATCCATGTCTTCCAGTCACCCGGGAAAGCGAATTCAACCTGCTCGGACTCAACATATGCGACATCAGTGTTGCCAGGGACGAACCTCCATGCAAAGCCTTCATCATATGCACGGACCTTCAGGACGAACGTCTTGAAATCAACAATAAGTTCGTTATAGGTGTTGTCCAGGGTTGCCTTGTCAAGGATGACCGGGGTAATTGTCTCACCTACATGCACGGTCCTGGCTTTCCTGGCCTTGGACCCGGCGCCATAAACAGTACCGTCTGTAAACTTGACAGAGATCTCCGACTCGCCGATGAGCTGTTCTCCTTCATAAGCGACTGAATAAGTCAGTTTCTGCCCGCTGGCTACGCGGACGGATATTTTCCCGTCCGGAGAGGTGACGGTCCATGCAGACGGTGCTGCATAGGCAGTCAGGCCGGCAGCCATGATGACTGCAGCAATGGTTAGGATCAATTTCTTCATATGCGTAACAGTTTAGTGTTATAATTATCTCATATTGGCCTCGCGGGTCTTATCGAGGTCAAGCGCCTCATAAAGCAGGACAATGGGATTGACCACCTTGTAACCGGTTGACATCTCTATCTGCCACTTGCATGTCTCGCACTCGCTCACCACGTATTCCGGGTCCTCGGCACGGATTTCATCGAACAGGGGCTGTCCTATGGCCTGGGCGTATTGATAGTTCTCTTTCTTGAAGCCATATGTCCCGGCTATTCCGCAGCATCCCGGATCCAGGACGGTAAGTTCCAGTCCCGGGACCATTTCCAACAAACGGCGTGTAAATATGCTCCAGCCAAGCTTTTCCATATGGCATGGGACATGGTAGGCTACCTTTGCCTTGTAGTCCGGACGGAAAACGAGCTTGATATCCCCCTCATCCAGCATGTCGGACAGGAACTTCTCGACAATTACGATATCCTCCCTGACATCATCGTTCCTCAGGGCGAGGATGTTCGGATACTCATCCCTCAGGGTAAGGGTACAGGTAGATGAGGTGGTTACCACAGGAAGTCCGGCCTTTCTGAACTCCTTGAGATTGTGGATGGCATTCCTGCGGGCCTGAGGCCACATGGCATTGGAAATCATGGCGACTCCGCAGCATTTTTCATCCATCAGCCTGACTCCGACTCCGACGGCATTCAAGACTTCCACGAAAGCCTTGCCGACTTCAGGGTGCTGATACTCGACAGAACATCCATGGAAGAAAGCCACCTGCGAGGGGAAACTGTCCTGGATTGAAGCCTTCTCCTTCTTGAACCATCCGATGAAACCATGACCTGCATATTTCGGGAAAGACCTGCGGTGGTCGATTCCCAGGACCTTGTCCATCACGGTCTTTCCGGCCTTTGAGCCGGCCACGGCGTTCACAATGGGGGCAAACGGCCTTGCAAGGGTGCCCATCACGTCCGTACCGGCAAGGATCCTTTCCCTCAGATGCGGGATAACCGTGCCGTAATCCATCCTGGCTGAATGGATAATGTCGGCAATCTTCACCCCGGAAGGGCATGCGGTCTCACATCGTTTGCAGTTCATGCAGTATTTCAGGTTCTCATCGAAGAAGAACGAATTCTTCAGACGGAACCTCTCCCCGTCAGGGCCGGCTTGCTTCGGACCGGGGAAAAGTGGATTGACTTCGATTACAGGACAGAACTCAGTGCATATGGTGCACTTGATGCATTCCTCGAAGTTGCTCGACCTTATATGTTCGTTATGAATCATATGCTCCCCAAAATACTATCTGCTGCCATGAATGCGGACATGATGGCTATACCCGCACCGGATCCTTCTTCCAAAGGATTGGCCCCTCCGCATTCGGCACCGATGACACGGAGATTCGGGACTGTCTTTCCGCCCTTTACCGCCCTGAAAGCATCATCCGTCACGACACCGAATCCGGTAAAGGACTGCCTGGCGAAAAAGTCAGGGTCGTACCATTGTTTCCTCTCCCCGGGATAATCCACATCCAGGGAGAAAAGCGGTTCGATGACCGCATCATATTTTGCGTCAAGCCCCTTTCCCCAGAGTCCTCCGCTGGCCAGGATGAATTCTCCCGCTTCAAGTGGAGTCTTGCCGAGGTTGGATGTAAATACGGCCGCCACTGAGCCGCTCCCGTCAAATCCGGCCCTGACGGCAGTATCGCCCGGCAGGAATGTTCCCCCGGCGCTGAGAAATGCGGATTTAAGGGACATCTGGGTCCTGATTCCCGGGACTGAAGGGATCATCGTTCCGATGAAATGGACGTGGGCCGGAATCCTTGAACGAATTGCCGCCAGCGGAGATGTGTCCTTGAGACCGAAAACCTGCGGAAGCACCACAGTATCTTCATCTTTCAGTTTGCCGCGGACACATGATATGAAGCGGTCGAGGACATGCTGTCCTTCCAGGGCGCGCGCGATGTTGACCGAACGCATCTCGGTAGGATTCTTCCTCAGGGAGGCGATTTCCTCCATTTCCACTTCTTCAAGACGGCAGGTGTATCCCATCCTGGAAAACGCAGATGCTACGAATGGGGCATTGAAATCAGTGAACCCCTTCAGGGTAACGACCAGGACCTTCCCACTGGAAGAAACTTCTCCCGAAAGGAAAAGGGTAACATCCTCCATAGCCAGCCATGCCGGCTTGGTTGCACCTGAAGCGGTGAGCCTCAATGAATTGTGAAGAGGATCCCCATGAAGGAGGATTCCGGCTGATTCAAAGAAACCTATGGTCTGACCAGCATATTCGCGAAGCCTGTCGGTACCGACCTTCCTGTACGGGTGGGACTCCGGCAAAGCCTGGACGGCATCGATCAGACCGTCTGGAACGCTCCCGTCCGGAAGCCGCCCGAGAAATCCGAAAGAGCCTGATGAAAAATGCATGGCATTCTGGCCTGAGGACACGAGCAGGACTGATTTCCCGCTACGCTGCAGCCTGATTCCGCACACCAGGGCAGAGAGTCCGCCTCCGATTATGACGACATCGTATCTCATATACCATTATCCTCAAGTCCAAGTACTTCCTTCGACACCCACTGCGTAAAGGCCGCCTCTCGCAGGGTTTCTCCCCAAGCTATGGGGAACATTCCCTTCCACCTCTCGTTCATGAAATCACGGAGGTCTTTCCTGGCGGAAGATGCATTACCCGTCTTCATTGCCAGGACACCGGCAGCCCTGAAGCCGCACAGCTCACCTTGGCAGGTTCCCATTCCGAAACGGGTACGGCGCCTAAGGTCCGTAAGGGTACGTACGTCAAGATGATCTACAGCCGAAGCTATCTCCCCGTACGACACCTCCTCGCATTCACATATGATTCCCTGTCCTTCATCCGAATCCAGTTCTATCTGCGATGCGCGTGACCCGGCCCGTCCGACAGCAGCTTTCTGCACCGTCGTGGGCACTTCCCATATCTTGCGCGCCGTCTCTTCCAATCCCCCGATTTCAGAACCCGGAAGATGAACCTCGGCAGTTGTGCACCTGGCGCTTATCCCAAGCCGTGCGCACACAGCATCAGTGGCCTGTTCAGCCATGAGACGGTATGTCATCAGCTTGCCGCCGGTGATGGTTATGAAGTCTTTCAGCCCGTCACGCACCTCGTGGTCTATGCACACGATCCCGCGGCTGATACTGCGTCCGGTGGGGTCATCCCCGGATGCGACCAGGGGCCTTACTCCTGCATATGCGCGAAGGATCCTCGTCGAAGAAAGGCTTGGAGACAACAGCGCTCCTTCCCTGAGAAGCAGGTCAACCTCGTCAGGAGTCACACGGACATCATCGCATTCTTCGTAAGGTATCCTGGTTGAAGTGGTTCCGATTATGCTGACAGTGTCCCCAGGAACCAGGATATCCGCATTGGCCGGCTTCCTGCAGCGGTTGAGCACGAGTTTGGCGACCCTGTGGGCGAAAATCAGCAGTGCGCCCTTGGCAGGGAACATCCCGACATTTACCCCGGCAAGGGAAGCTATATGGTGTCCCCATATACCTCCGGCATTGACTGTAACACTCCCGTAACAGTCCTTGACTTCACCATGGACCTTGTCCAGGACCCTGACTCCGATGACCCTGCCGTTTTCCTGCAGCACGTCCACCACTTCGTGGTAGACCAGCACTTCCGCTCCCCTGGCCTTGGCGTCGATGACATTGGCCAGGCAAAGCCTGAATGGATCCACCGAGCCGTCCGGAACGACTACGGCCCCGGTAAGTTCCGGATTGACCGAAGGTTCCATCGTGAGGGCCTCCTTGGGATCGATTATCCTGGCATCGATTCCGGCAGCCAGGCACGACTGCACGAATGTAGCCTGATAGGCCAGGTCGTCTTCGGGAAGGCTGATGAAAAGTCCGGATGTATCTTCAACGCAGTTACGCGCTATACGCTTGAGGATCAAGTTTTCACGGATACACTCGGCCGCAGATTCACGGTCTGTGACCGCATAGCGGGCCCCGCTGTGAAGCAGTCCGTGATTACGGCCAGTCGCACCCGTCGCGATGTCATTACGCTCTATCAGCAAGACTTTGAGACCGCGCATGGCGCAGTCCCTTGCAGTCCCGGCACCGGTAATGCCTCCGCCGATGATTATGACATCATATCCATCCTTCATCTGGTCTTCTCCTGAAGGCGTTTGTGCAGGGCGGCGGACAGGGGCAGCTTCGCATCCTTGTCAGACAAGGCAAGCCACTTGGATGCCAGTTCATATTCCCCAGACAGGAAGCAGGCCAAGGCAATGTTGTATTCAGCCGCCGAGCGCTTGCGCAAAGACTTGGTGCCCAGAAGGGACTCCCAGGACGTTATGGCCTTGTCCCACTCGAATGCAGCGGCGTGCTCCAGGCCGTCAATCCATGCATTCTCGAGGTTGTCCATATAAGTGAAAGTAAAACTTTCAGGTTTCCAGCCGCTTACGAAAGAGCCTGCAACCGATTTCCCGCTCATCGAAGCGGCGCCGGAGATGTCTTCCATCAGCTTGCCGAGGATCTGCCCGCGGGATTCATCCCCGCGTCCGAGAATATGGGCGGAGAAGTTGTCCTTGCCATGGAAAGACCTGACAGTGTCGGCCTTGTTCATGGAGTCATATGCATAGAGTTTCACCTCATATGGGATAGTGACATTATAGACGTATTTCTCGTCTTCTTTCTTGCCGGCAGAGTTTGGCTGGGGCTCGGAAACTGTAGGAGTGCCGAATGACGGTGTGTCAAACAGGAACACCACGTCGCATCCGGTGTCCATCAGAAGGTTGACCAAGGTGTCCCTGGAGGCGTATTCCCCTCCCGGGACCTTGATGAGACGGTACTGGGGGATATCCGGTATCCCGTCTTCCTCAAGTGCCTGCGCGAATCCGTCGCTGATATTGCTGTTGAAAACGGTATCAACGCCCGAAGGGCTGGCGAGATACGCCACGGCTACGGTTTTTCCTACAAGGTTGACCCCGGACGAAGATGGTTGCCGGGCCTCCAGGCCCATCGTATAGGTCTGGATTGAACATGATGACAAAGCCAGCATGAGAGCCGGAACAGTCAGATATATCAAGTTTCTCATTTTCATATGAGTTTAGCAGTCAAATCATATTCATCTGCACCTGTTATCCTGACCTTGACCAACTTGCCCCTCAGCGCTTCCGGATCCGCCCCCATGGTCAAAGGATCGTATTCCAGATGTATCTCCCCGTCGACCTCAGGGCTTTCGAATTCAGAGCGGCAGACATATGTCCCGCCGGAATAATCGTCCACAAGCACTTCGGCCGTATTCCCCACACGAGTAAGATTGTATGCAAGAGATATGCCTCTTTGTTCTTCCATGAGGATTCCCAGCCTCTCCTTTTTCACTTCTTCGGGGACCGAGTCCGGGAAATTGGCCGCGTCATATGTTCCTTCTTCCTCTGAATAGGCAAATGCGCCCAGCCTCTCGAAGCCTGCCTCCCTGACGAAATCGAGCAGTTCGTTGAATTCCTCCTCTCCTTCCCCCGGATGGCCTACTATCATGGTAGTCCTCAACGCGACGCCCGGGACCCTCTCACGCATCTTCCGCACCAGGGCGCGCGTAGTCGCCCCGTCCACATGGCGGTGCATCATGCCCAGGACCTTGTCCGAGATATGCTGGAGAGGGATGTCTATGTAGCGGCACACCTTCGGATTCGAGGCCATAATGTCCAGTACATCATCCGGAAAGTCCTGAGGATAAGAATAATGGATCCTTATCCAGTGAAGTCCTTCTATCCCGGAAAGGCAAGTGATCAACTCTCCCAGCGCCCTGCGGCCGTAAAGATCCAGTCCGTAGTACGTCGTGTCCTGGGCTATGAGGATCAGTTCTTTGACCCCGGTACGCACAAGCCCTTCGGCTTCCTTGACCAGGGTTTCGATGGGGACGGACCTGTGCGCCCCGCGGATGAGCGGGATCGCGCAGTAAGAACATCTCCTGTCACAACCCTCGGATATCTTGAGGGAAGCATATGGCATGTCCGGAGGCAAGATGAACCTCTCTGTCTCACGTCCGGGCGACGGTCTGACACCGAGTGCCTTTACTATGGGATTGAGGTCCCTGGCCCCGAACCACTGGTCCACCTCGGGAATAAGCCCCGGCAGGCTGTCGGCATAGCGCTGGGAAAGGCAGCCGAAAACGATCAGTTTCCCGACCATTCCTGCCTTTTTCCTGCCGGCACATTCCAGGATGGTGTTTACGGACTCTTCCTTGGCATCCCCGATAAAGCCGCATGTATTCACCAGCAGGTAATCTACGGGGACATCCTCCCCTTCCGGGACGATCTCGAAATCATCCCGGACCTGCGCCAGCAGGTGCTGGGTGTCCACGGTGTTCTTGGAACAGCCCAGGGTTATGACCTGAAGGGTCTGCAAAGCCTATTCGTTCGTCTTGTCCTCTGAAGATTCCTCTCCCTGAGCCTCGCCTTCTTCGCCGAAGTCGAGGGAAGCGTTGGCCTTGAGGTCATTGTACCAGTCAACGACTTTCTTCATATGCGAAACATAGAACCTGCTGTCGTCGTAATCCGGCACGGCTTTCTGGAAAAGGGCCTTGATCTCGTCAACGGGAGCCTTTGATGTCGGAGCATCCTTATCTCCGAGTACTTCCTTTATCTTGAGGAACACATCCTGCAGCTTCATCTCACCCTGTGATGTGTATATGCTGATATCGGACAAGGAACTGATCTTGCTCCTGAAACCGAACATGGTCCTGTGCCCATCCGAGAGATGCTCTGCGATTGCTCCGTTGCGTGACTGCCCTACGAACCTGTAAAGACCGCTCTGCCCGCCTACGGACATGATTTTTGAAAGATCTGTTTTCATGATAACTTATTACTTGGTAATTTGTCTGTTAAATATACGAATAATTCTTCCGCCTCAGCCTCCAGGGACTCAAGACCAGAGTCATTCCTGACGATCCTGTCCACCAGCGAGAGGTCGAAATGCTGCCTGGACATCCTTTCCAGGACCTTTTCCGGAGACGTACCATCCCGCATGCAGGCCCGCTTGAGACGGACCTCGGGAGGAGCATCGACCAGTACTACATAATCCATTATCAGCCTGAAAAGGGGTTTTTCAAGCACTATGGCAGATTCGAACACCACGAAAGGCACCTCATCGGGAGCAAATGCCTTCCAGCGCCTGAAATCCTCCAGCACGGCGGGATGGACGATTTCCTCGACCGCGAGGAGTTTCGAACGGTCGGAAAAGATGATTGAAGCGAGCTTCTTCCTGTCAAGGCCTCCGTCTTCGTTCCTCAGGTCGCACCCAAGTACATCTTCCATGTCATCCAGGAGGTCGCTCTGCCCGTCGTACAATGCCTTGGTCCTTGAATCCGAATCATATACAGGGATCCCCCTTGCTGAGAGAAGCTTGCAGAATTCAGTCTTGCCGCTTCCGATCCCACCCGTAACTACCACCGTTTTCATTTCCTCACACTCTCCACGCATTCAAATACTTCCGGATAGATCTGGTAATCTATGACACCGTCGGGAACATGATTGATCCTGGCGACGCACCGCCCGTTGATGGAATTCTGGAACTCCTTGTAATCCACATGGAAACCAGTCTCGAATGTCGGGTCCTCCGTCATGGGGAAGGCGCAGCGGTAGACCACCTGGGCAGATGAGGGGTAAATGGAAAAATCCCTTCCTGCGGGGACTCCCCTGGCAACCACCTTGACTTCTGACCTGACTTCCACGAAACGTGTAACCGGGAGCGAATAGTTGACCTGGTCCACTGAATACCTTACCCCTGCCGCCTTCTCCAGCATCACTGCACCATGAAGGCTGGATTTGACATTCTCATGCTCAATGGTCCTGGTCAGCACACGGTCTATCTTATCCAGGCGGAAAGGCTCCCCGTAAACCGTAACCGAATCAGGTACGGTAGCGATTGTGCCAGATGCCATGTACTGGGGCTTGTAACCGATCATCACGACAGGCTGGACGGGGACTTTCTTATGATTCTCATATGGGAACCTGAAAAGGATGTCCTGGGTCACGAAAGACTCGAGTGAGACATCATCTCCGAATATTTCCTTGAAATAAGTGTTAAGGTTGTTGGAAGATATGGTAAATTCCTCCCCGCCTTTACACGTAAGGTCCGCCTGGTTGAAAAAGACGGTCTTGACCTTATATGAATAATGATTCCTTATCAGGTTGAAACCCGTAGTGCGGCATCTGGCTACGATGAGGCACGAATTCGATGAATAGGCCGAATGGCCCTCGATGTTGCTCTGGGCCGTAACGGGAATGCTTACAAGGTCTGAGTAATTGAGGGAGAGGTTGTGAAGGAGCCACACGCTGGATGCAAGCAGCAGGGAAAGCAGGAAGACTGTCACGTCCCTGCCTTTGATATGCAGGCTGTCGAGCAACCTGCGGTACAACTCCCTGAGCATCGGTGCAGCCCTCCGGGAACGGCCCTGCTATTGCTGCTGGGCGTCAGTGTAGTCCCGGACTATGGAGTTCTTGTCCACGCGGAGCTTCACTTCGCCGTCTACCTTGATCAGGACGCTCCTGTCCTTGATTTCATCGACTACACCGTAGATTCCGCCGGCAGTGACGACCTTGTCCCCTTTCTTGAGTTCATTGCGGAATTTCTCAAGTTCCTTCTGCTGCTTGCGCTGCGGACGGATCATGAAAAGGTACATGACCACGAAAAGGAGGATGATCATTACCCAGAAACTTCCCATTCCTGCCTGAGGTGCGGCCTGTGCACCGGCCGCCTGCAAAAGAACCAGTATGTTCATATCGAATAAATGATTGATGTCTTACCTACAAAGTTAAGAAAAAAAACGGCTTTACAGAAGTCCCCTGCCCTCCTTGACGACGGCCCCCTCATCCCTGAGTTTCTGGATGAGCCTGTCAAGCAGGCCGTTGACGAAAGCGCGGCTCTTCGGAGTCGAATAATACTTGGATATCTCCACGTACTCGTTGATAGTCACCTTGACGGGGATCTCGGGGAAACTGACAGCTTCAGCCAGCCCCATGGCAATCAGTACGAGGTCGGTTGTGTAAAGCCTTGATTCGTCCCACTTGGGCACGGAATCGGCGACCATCTGGACGTAACGCTGCCATCCTGCATATGAACGGTCCAGGAGCTTCAGGGCGAATTTCTCGTCGCTGTCCACGTCAGGGTTCTTTTCACTGAGGATGTCGCTCTGCCACAACGGCGGGAGCCTCCATACATTCCCTGAAGAAAGGGATTTCAGCGTTTTGCAGCACCATGTAAGGGCATATGGAAGGTCATCTGTCCACATGAGGGAGATGTCCTGGAGGATAGCTTCAAGCTCCGGATTGAGAGAGAAAGCCTCATCATCCTCGAAGAACTTCGTCCAGAGCGCGGCATCCTCACTGACCGATGAGGAGTCCTTCAGCATATAGTCCTTATAGAAAGGCTCTTCACGCAAACGCGCATACAGCTTGCGGAGCAGCACGTCATACTGGTCCCAGGAGAAGTTCTTCTTTTCGATTATCTTGGCGAAATCCACATCCGAAGACAGAAGTGCAGCAAGGGGACTTTCTGCGAATTTCATGTTCGGATGGAGGTCTTCCTCTGTCGGATTGAATTTTCCCATCGCCGCTTCCGCCTCCTCCCTGGCCTGACGGGAAAGGGCCGGGATCAACAACAGCATGAACAAATACAGATCCCGTGTGGCCTCACACGAATCCCGGAACGTCTTCTGAGCCTCTTTCAGGGTCATGGACTGATCCTCCGCATAGGCATAAATGACTTTGAAGACCTTGATCCTCAGAATTCTACGATTCAACATTTTTACTGTTTTCTGACAATTTTTTACAAAGATAAGCGATAAATTAAGATTTTTTCCTAAATTTGTAAGAATTACAACTAAAAGTCACTACCATGTACAGAGAAGATTATGGCAGGAGCTATGCTTCACAGCGCGATTCCGAGGATGTCTACTCCATCCCGGTAAGAGCTGGAAAACGCACTTATTTTTTTGATGTCAAGGCCACGAAGGGCAACAACGACTATTATCTGACTATAACGGAGAGCAAACGCAGGCAGGAAAGGGACGGCAGTTTTTCATATGACAAACACAAGATCTTCCTTTACAAAGAGGATTTCGACAAGTTTGAGGAAGGGCTGAACCAGGTTATCGAGTACATCAAGGGAAAGATCGCCGAACTTCCCAATCCGGCACCGTCATATGCTCCACCTGCAGAAGATGCTTTCCCGGACGCCGCATCAGAAGATACAGGTACCCCAGCCCACGACAGCGGAGAAGGATCTCCTAAAGACGAAGAATTCTTCTAGAAAGACGCCGGGCCGAACAATTAACCCAGCCGGTCTGCTTCAGGCCGGCTGAATTCTTGAAAGATATGGATCCTATACTGAAACGAATAACCGATTCTACCAAGTACATCAGGCAAGTCCTGAAAGAGAATTCATTCAAACCACGCATTGCAATTGTCCTGGGCAGTGGCCTGGGCAGCCTCGCCGACAGCATAGCCGACGCTGTCAAGATCCCCTACACTGACATCCCAGGCTTCCCCGTGAGCACCACCATAGGCCACCAGGGTAACCTCATCCTCGGAAGGCTAGGAGGGAAAGACATCATCGCCATGCAGGGAAGGGTTCACTTCTACGAAGGCCTTTCCATGTCTGAGGTGACAATGCCGGTCCGCGTATTCAAGTCCCTCGGGGTCAAGTACCTGCTGGTCTCCAACGCAGCGGGGGGAATCAATTTCGACTACCGCATAGGAGACCTTGTGGTCATCAAGGACCACATCAACATGATCCCCAACCCGCTCCTCGGTCCCAACCTGGACAAGTTCGGGCCGCGTTTCCCCGACATGACCCATCCTTATGACCCCGGACTCAGGGCAAAAGCAATGGAGATCGCGTCAAAGCTTGGCATCAAGCTCAGGGAAGGGGTATATATCGCTGTCACGGGCCCGAGCTATGAGACTCCTGCGGAATGGAACTTCTTCCGCATGGTGGGAGCCGATTCAATAGGCATGAGCACCGTTCCGGAAGTTATCGTGGCCAGGCATGCCGACATGAAAGTCTTCGGCATGTCAGTCATCACCAACGCCGCCCAGAAAGAGTTCGACAAAGACTACAAGAACGACGGGGAAGACGTTGTGGAGACCGCACAGGCTGCTGCCGGCAGGATGTGCCGGGTGTTTGAAGAACTGATCAAATCAATCAAAGTCAGATGAAATATCTCGATATCCTTTACTATCTGGTGGCGCTGATGGCCCTTGCATATGGAATCGCAGGCATCGTCAACGGAATAGACAAACCGTTGATCAGTTGGATCATAGTGGGGCTTGGACTGTATTTCACATGGCGCGGGACCCAGATTACCAGAGCCCGCAGGGCAAGGCGGAATTACCACTCAGATGATCCCGCAAACGACTGACAACCAAAAATCTAACAACCATGAAACTAGAAGGAAGAAGGGAGTCCTCAAACGTTGAGGACAGACGAAGGATGAGCGGAGGCGCAAAGGCCGGCCTCGGAATAGGAGGAATAGCGTTGATCGCACTTATAACCATGCTCTCCGGAGGCGACCTCGGAGACATCATAAATGTAGTGAACTCCAATGGAGGCCTGGTCACCGAACAGACCACCACGGGCGGGACTGAGTTTTCCGCCCAGGAGCAGGAACTGGCTACATTCTCAAGCAAGATCCTCGCAGGTACCGAGGACGTCTGGTCCACTCTTTTCAAGCAGCACGGGCTCACCTACACGCCCCCGAGGATGGTGCTCTACACCAACAGCGTCCAGACTGCCTGCGGTGGCGCCACTTCCGCCGTCGGACCGTTCTACTGCTCCGGAGACCAGACCCTGTACATCGACCTCAGTTTCTTCTCCTCGATGAAAAAGGAACTCGGGGCCGACGGAGACTTCGCATATGCATATGTCATAGCACATGAGGTCGGCCATCACGTTGAGTACCTCCTGGGAACTCTCCAGAAGGTGAACAGGGCCATGCAGGGAGTCAGCAAGACAGAAGCGAACCGCCTGAGCGTACGCCTTGAGCTGCTGGCCGACTACTACGCCGGGGTCTGGGCCAACAATGACAACCGGCTGTTCTCTTCCATCGAGGAAGGCGACATAAAAGAGGCCATCAGGTGCTCGGAAGTCATCGGAGACGACTATCTCCAGGAGAAATCATATGGCCGCAGCATGCCCGACACATTCACCCACGGCACATCGGAGCAGCGTGAACGCTGGCTCGCCCTCGGCCTCAAATACGGGGACATGACCAAATACAGCCCATTCAATTACTCCGACGAGCAACTTTAGCATATGTCTGATTACGGATTCTTTCGGGTCGCGGCTGCCACTCCGGTAGTGAAAGTAGCGGATCCTGACGCAAACGCCTCACGGATCATCGAACTCATTGACCAGGCGGAAGCATCCAAGGCTGCCCTCGTGGTCTTCCCGGAGCTATGCATCACAGGCTACACATGCGGCGACCTGTTCGGTCAGCAGCTGCTTCTGGACTCCGCCGACAAGGCTGTGGCCAGGATCGCCGCCTACACACGCGGATTGAAGACCACCGTGGTGGTCGGGACGCCTGCACGCATCGGCGGAAGGCTGTACAACTGCGCGGCAGTGATCAGGTGCGGCGAAATCAAAGGACTGGTTCCCAAAACCTTCATCCCGGGTTACGCGGAATTCTATGAAAACCGCTGGTTCTCTTCAGGCACCGATTTCCTTCACAAGGACGGAACCCGTGGAAGCATTGCACCGGAGAATGTCTCCCCCAACATGCTCTTCAAGGCAGGCAAGGCCACGTTTGCCGTAGAGATATGCGAGGACCTCTGGTCCCCCATCCCGCCTTCCAGCTGGCATGCTGTGCAAGGTGCCGAGGTTATAGTCAACCTTTCCGCCAGCAATGAAGTCATAATGAAGCACCTGTACCGCAGGAACCTGGTCAGCGGCCAGTCGTCGAGGACTATCTCGGCATATGTTTATTCTTCATGCGGTTACGGGGAATCCACCCAGGATCTCGTCTTCGGAGGCTCATCCCTCATATGCGAGAACGGGACTTTCTTAGCTGAAAACGGGAGGTTCTCCACCTCGCCCTCGATAATATATGCTGACATCGATATCGAGAGACTGCAGGCACTCAGGCAGAAAGACAACACGTTCCACGCCATTGCCCCGGACGGGACCCCATCCGGGAACTACGCGCAGTGCTATTCTCTGACAGACCTCGGACCGGCTCCGGATACGGATTTCGAAAAAGAACTCATGCGCCATGTGGAGCCCCATCCGTTCGTCCCCTCAGGTGACTCCGCCGAGCTGGACAGGCGTGCCCGCGAAATCATTTCCATGCAGGTGCTTGCACTTGCGACGAGGCTGTCGCACATCGGCTGCAAGAAGGCCATCCTAGGCATCTCAGGCGGCCTGGACAGCACCCTCGCCCTTCTGGTGACCGTCCTGGCCTTTGACAAGCTTGGACTGCCGAGGGATGGTGTCATAGGCATTACCATGCCAGGTTTCGGGACTACCGGCCGCACCCACGGCAATGCCTGCGGCCTCATGGAGGCCCTTGGAATCACCTCCAGGGAGATTCCTATCGGTCCGTCCGTCTCAAGGCATTTCCAGGACATCGGACAGGATCCGGAAAAGCACGACGTGACATATGAAAACAGCCAGGCCAGGGAGCGCACCCAGATCCTCATGGACATAGCAAACATGGAGAACGGGATCGTGGTCGGGACCGGAGACCTCTCCGAGCTCGCACTGGGATGGGCGACCTACAACGGAGACCATATGTCGATGTACGGAGTGAATGCTTCCATCCCCAAGACACTTGTGAAGCATTTGGTCAAGTGGGCTGCCGTAAACCATTTCAGCTCAACTGATTCCTCGGGCAAATCAATCAAGGATATCCTCCTCGACATAGCCGACACTCCAATCAGTCCGGAGCTCACACCGGCAGACGAGGACGGCAACATCGCACAGAAGACCGAAGACATCGTCGGCCCATATGAACTCCATGATTTCTTCCTCTTCAATTTCTTCCGCTTCGGATATTCCCCAAGCAAGATCCTTTTCCTTGCCCGGAAGGCTTTCGAGGGAGAATTCACCACAGCTGAAATATCCAGGTGGCTGGACGTTTTCATCAGGCGTTTCTTCAGCCAGCAGTTCAAGCGTTCCTGCATGCCGGACGGCCCGAAAGTCGGGACCGTCAGCCTCTCGCCCAGAGGCGACTGGAGGATGCCCTCGGATGTTTCTTCGACCTTGTTTTTGAAGAAATAATGTTTTAAATTTGCAGAACAGGTTAAATAGGCAGCATCATGCTTGAGGACATCAAAAAAGACATCGTCAAACTAATTGCGATGTATGAGGCCGAAAAGGAGGAGAACATCTCCTTGCGAAAGGCCCTGTCCGAAAGCCGTGCCGCCAATGAGACCTGCAAAAGGCAGATAACAGAGTTGGAACAACAGATAGACAATCTGAGACTGAGTGCGGCTTTCATGGGACAGGCGGGGAGCGACATAGGGGCGAAAGAGAAGATTGACAAGCTCATCAGGGAGATTGACAGATGCATCCGCTTGATGGAGGATTAGCCGGAAAATGGACCAGAGCATCAAGATCAGAATCGCGGGCCAGGAGTATTCGCTCAAGGCCGGGTCGCCCGAAATCGAGCGGCTTATGCGACTTGCTGCTGAAAGCGTGTCCAGGAAGGTTGAGGTGTACGACAGCAAATTCTCCGACAGGTCAATGGTTGACAAACTTGCATTCGCGGCCCTGAATGAGGCGATAGGGAGACTTTCATGCCAGAGCAAACTGAACGCTGCGCTGGAGGAAACCCGCAAGCTGCATGAAGAAACGGAGCGCTATCTTGAGAATAATGAAGAAGTTTAGCCGTTAGTCCTACTTGCTGAAATCAACAGTACACAACGTACCGAGCTTTCTCGCGTGAGGACGGCTGGCCTGGGTTACCCCTTGCGGGGGATTCGGCAGTAATGCCGGACGAAGGATTCCCGAACCATTTGCGGAGCTCAAATCTTATTCATTAAGATTCTCTGTCAACCGACTGACGGCTTTTTTTGATTGGCCACTGGTCTGCCACCAAGCAGTACCGGTGGCCTTTTGCTTTGAATATGGAATGATAAGATATTTTATCTATTAACGTGTAAAAAAACTTAATATATGCCACAGATTTTAATTGGATTGGTTTCGGCCATCGTTGGAGCTGTTCTGGCCTTGGTCCTCTCGGCATCTATCCGGAGGTCCATCCTCAAAGGCAGAAGGGATGAGATCATCGAGAAAGCTGAAATGGAGGCGGAGAAGATCAAGAATGACAAGATTCTGCAGGCCAAGGAGAAGTTCCTCGCCCTCAAAGGTGAGCACGACAAATGGGCCGCCGAGAAGAACGGACAGATCCGTGAGGCCGAGAACCGGGTCAAGCAGAAAGAAAATACCCTCAACCAGCAGAATGCCGAACTCGCCAGGAGGATAAAGGAAAACGAGAACATCAAATCCAGCCTGGAAGCCCAGAAAGAGGCCCTTGCCAAGAAGACAGCGGAGAGCGAATCCCTCAGGCAGCAGGCTAACAAACAGCTTGAGACCATTGCCGGGATGAGTGCACAGGAGGCCAAGAATGTCCTCATGGAAAACATGAAGGCCGAGGCCCGCACCGAAGCTGCAGCCTACATCAATGACTGCCTCGACGAGGCCCGCCTCAATGCCGCAAAGGAAGCCAAGAGGATTGTCATAACCTCCATACAGAGGACAGCCACCGAGACCGCCATCGAGAATGCGGTCACCACCTTCCCTATTGACAGTGACGAGATCAAGGGACGCGTCATCGGACGCGAAGGCCGCAACATCAGGGCCCTTGAAGCCGCCACCGGAGTCGAGCTCGTAGTTGACGACACCCCGGATGCGATACTCATCTCCGCATTCGACCCGGTCCGCAGGGAGGTTGCAAGGCTTGCCCTTCACCAGCTGGTGGCCGACGGAAGGATACACCCCGCCCGCATTGAGGAGGTGGTCGCAAAAGTACAGAAACAGCTCGAGGAAGAAATCCTCGAAACCGGAAAGCGCACATGCATCGACCTGGGGATCCATGGCATGAACATAGAGCTGGTCAAACTCATAGGAAGGATGAAATACCGTTCATCCTACGGACAGAACCTGCTCCAGCACTCCCGTGAAGTTGCAAACATATGTGCCATAATGGCTTCCGAGCTCGGGCTCAACGTCAAGATGGCCAAACGCGCAGGACTGCTCCATGACATCGGCAAAGTCTCTGAGGATGATCCTGAGCTCCCGCACGCCCTGCTGGGAATGAAACTCGCCGAGCAGTACAAGGAGAAGCCCGAGATCTGCAATGCCATCGGAGCGCACCACGAAGAGATAGAGATGACATCGGTCATCGCCCCGATCATCATGGTCGGAGACGCCATCTCAGGTGCCCGTCCTGGAGCCCGCCGAGAGGTCATTGAGTCCTACATCAAGAGACTCAAGGGAATGGAAGACCTGGCAGCGGCATATCCCGGCGTCACCAAGTCATATGCGATCCAGGCCGGACGCGAACTCCGCGTAATCGTCGGTGCAGAGCAGGTTACCGATGACCAGGCGGCCACCCTCTCCAACGACATCGCACAGAAGATACAGAACGAAATGACATATCCCGGACAGGTCAAGATCACGGTCATCCGCGAGACCAGGTCCGTGGCATATGCAAAGTAAACAGTTCCAGAACTCCAGGCTCCAATGTCAATCAGACACACACTGACTGTCCTCCTCGCAGCCCTGGCCGGGTGCTTGGCGGCGTATGCCCTGCCATTTGACGAGCAGCCCACCGTCCGCTGGAAAGCCTCAGCCACGAAAACAGCCGAAAACACCTTCGATGTAGTTTTCGAGGGTACAATCCAGGAGGGATTCCATATCTATGATCCTTCGGACGAGTTCTCAGCTCCCTACCTGACCACGGAAGACAATCAGTCATGTACCCTCAGCGGGGGTCTCCGTTCCATGGACTCCCCTGCTGATTACAAAGGTTCCAAAGCCTATTTCAACAAAGCAAGGCTTGTCCAGACCGTGTCTGTAACCAGCACTCCTGCAGTTTTTTCCGGGACCCTTACATGGTACGCCTGCGAGAAAGATGCCTGCCACTCCCCTGAAGATTTCGATTTCTCCCTCACACTCTCAGACGAGATCATGCAGGCCCCGGCAGAGGAGATCGCCCAGGGCAGTGCTGGTGATCCCAACCAGACCGCCATCACCGACCCTGAAAGCGGAAAGTCTGGGAGGACAAGCCTCTGGGCTCTCATCCTGGAAGCCATCCTGTGGGGATTCGCAATGCTTCTCACGCCATGCGTCTTCCCCATGGTTCCGATGACCATATCCTACTTCCTGAAAAACGGGAACAAGGCCAGAGGAAAGTTCAACGCCGCCTTGTACGGTCTGTTCATCGTCCTACTCTACACTGTCCCGATATGCGTCATCATCGGTCTTACATGGCTCCTGGGAGGAGAGACTGTCACTGCCGACATATTCAACTGGCTGGCGACCCACTGGCTGCCGAACATAATCTTCTTCATAGTTTTCATGGTCTTCGCTGCCTCGTTCTTCGGGGCTTTCGAGATCACCCTCCCCTCGTCACTTGTCAACAAAAGCGATTCCAAGTCCGACAGCTCAGGCATTGCAGGCATATTCTTCATGGCGCTGACACTTGTCCTCGTCTCATTTTCCTGCACGGGCCCGATCGTTGGTTCGGTACTCATCAAATCCACTGAAGGAGAATTCTGGAGCCCGATGGTCACGATGCTGGCTTTCTCCCTGGCATTCGCCCTCCCGTTCACCGTCCTGGCCCTGTTCCCCTCCCTTCTGAAGGCACTGCCCAAGAGCGGCGGATGGCTTGGCAGCGTGAAGGTCGTCCTTGGCTTCATTGAAGTAGCCCTTGGCCTGAAATTCCTCAGCGTGGCCGACCAGACCTATCACTGGGGCATCCTTGACCGTGAAATCTACCTGGCGGTCTGGATAGTGGTGTTCACTCTCCTTGGATTCTACCTGCTGGGCAAGATCCGCTTCGCCAATGACGAAGAGGTCAAGCATATCGGTGTCGGCCGGCTCGCCCTGGCAATCATCGACTTCACCTTCGTCGTATATATGATACCGGGCATGTGGGGTGCCCCTCTGAAGGCGCTCTCCGGCTATCTCCCGCCCATTGAGACACAGGACTTCGTCATATGGAACAATCCAGCCGCAGCCACAGTGACTTCGCAGGAGACTGCGGGCCTCTCCCAGGACGGCCTGAAGCTTCCCCTGGGCCTGAGCGGTTACTTCTCCCTCGAAGATGGGCTGGAGGCCGCCAAAGCAGCCGGGAAGCCTCTTTTCGTCGATATCACGGGACACGGATGCGTCAACTGCCGCGAGATGGAGAGCAGGGTCTGGAGTGACCCCAGGGTCCTCTCAATCCTGTCAAACGCATATGTCATAACCGCCCTGTACACAGACGACAAGACCAGGCTTGACGAGAGCCAGTGGATCGTCACCCCTTCAGGCAAAGTCCTCAAGGACCTCGGGAGGAAGAATTCCTACATAGTCCGGGAACGTTTTTCGGTCAATGCACAGCCGAATTACGCCCTGCTGTCCCCAGAGGGGGAACTTCTGGTCCCGATCAGGGGTTACAACCTGGACATCAACGGTTTCGTCACATTCCTCGAATCCGGGTTAGAAAAATTCAATGAATTAAAAAACAAATAGTTCCACATGAATTTCTACGATTTTGATTATCCCGTTGACAGGACCGGCAGCGCAGACTTCAAGCACGGCGCCCTTAAGAGGACCTTCGGACGGGATGATTTGCTGCCTCTGTGGGTCGCTGACATGGATTTTCTTACCCCACAGTTCATTACAGACGCCCTCCGCCACCGTCTCGACCATTCCCTTTTCGGCTACACGATGACTCCCCCGGAATTGTGGGAGCGCATCATCGCCTGGGAGAAGGACCGGCATGGATGGGACGTTAAAAGGGAATGGCTGGATTTCGTAGCCGGAATAGTAAAAGGCATCGGAATGGTAGTCAACGTCTTCGTAAAGGAAGACGAAAAAGTGCTCATCCAGCCCCCGGTTTACCACCCGTTCCGCCTTGTTCCCCAGGCTCTCCACAGGGAGGTCGTCTTCAACCCACTTGTAGAGAAGGCGGACGGCTCCTACGAAATGGATTTTGAAGAGCTCGACAGGCTGACTTCAGACCCGAAGACAGTCCTGATGATCCTCTGCAATCCTCACAACCCCATTGGGATCACATGGTCACCGGACACACTCCGTGAGGTAGCACGCATATGCACTAAAAACCATGTCCTGGTGGTCTCGGATGAAATCCACTGTGACATGGCCATTTTCGGCAATGTACATCATCCATTCGCTTCGGTCAGTGAAGAAGCCGCGAACTGTTCCATCACCTTCCAGGCTCCGTCGAAAACTTTCAACATAGCCGGAATCGTGTCCTCATTTACGGTCGTACCCAATCCGGAAATACGATCCCGTTTCTTCGGATGGCTGGAGGCCAGCGAATTCGACGAGCCTCAGCTGTTCGCCCCGATTGCGACCATCGCCGCCTACACTCCCGAAGGAGACGAGTGGAGACGCCAGATGCTAAAATACGTGGAAGGCAACATCCTCTTCACTGAGCAATGGTTCAAGGATAATCTCCCTCAGATCAAACCAATACGCCCACAGGCCTCATTCCTGGTCTGGCTTGACTGCCGCGGGCTTGGGATGAAACACAAGGAACTCACCGACCTCTTCGTGAACAAGGCCAGGCTCGCCCTCAATGACGGGGCTGTTTTCGGCCCGCAGGGAGACGGTTTCATGCGCCTGAACGTAGGCACCCAGAGGGCTGTCCTGAAACAGGCATTCACTTCCCTGAAAGAAGCCCTGGGACAATGAATCTTCAAACAACCACATATCATGAACAATCTCACTGAAATAGCCTCAAGGTTCGCCATCGAAGGCAATGTACTGGAGGTCAAGCCGCTCGGTAACGGGCTCATCAATGACACCTACAGGGTCAAGACTGACGGGCCGCACGATTACGTGCTCCAGCACATCAACAACGCAGTCTTCCAGGACGTGGACATGCTGCAGGACAACATCCTTGCAGTCACCCGCCACATACGCAAGAAACTCCAGGCCGCAGGTACTGATGACATTGACCGCAAGGTCCTCACCTTCATCCCCCTGAAAGATTCCGACAAGACATATGCCGTCTCCGATGACGGAAAATACTGGAGAAGCTACATCTTCATAGACAACGCCAAGACATATGAGGCAGTAACCCCCGAGTACTCCCGCTATGCAGGAAAGGCATTCGGTGAATTCGAGTCCATGTTGGCCGACATTCCCGACAAGATAGGAGAGATCATCCCCAACTTCCACAACATCGAGTTCAGGCTCCAGCAGCTTGTTGATGCCGTTAAGGAAGACAAGGTCGGCAGGATGGCCGAACCGGAAGTCAAGGAGATACTCGCCGACATAGACAACTATGGTGTGGAGATGTGCAAGGCAGAAAGGATGTACAGGGAAGGCAGCCTGCCCAAAAGGATATGCCACTGCGACACCAAGGTCAACAACATGCTCTTTGACAATGATGGCAAAGTCCTTTGCGTAATCGACCTGGACACTGTCATGCCCAGCTTTGTCTTCTCCGACTTCGGTGACTTCCTGAGGTACGCGGCCAATCCGGTCATGGAAGATTCTGCCGAACTGGACAAGATCGACTTCAGGATGGACATCTTCAAAGCCTTTACCGAAGGCTACATCGAAGGCACCAGGTCTTTCCTGACGCCCGTAGAGAAATCCAACCTCCCGTATGCCGCATGCCTCTTCCCCTACATGCAGGCAGTGCGCTTCTTCGCAGACTACATCGGAGGAGACACTTACTACAAGATCAAGTATCCGGAGCATAACCTCGTGAGGACACGCAACCAGATGCGCCTGTTCCACAGCGCATTCGACAAGGTTCCGGAAATGACTTACTTTATTGACAGCCTGAAATAGGAAACTGTTTCAGCTGAAGTACTTACCATGACAGTTCCGATATCTGAGCCCGCTCCCGCAGGGGCAGGGCTCATCGGGATTGGCATGTCCGACGAAAAGTCCCATCAATGACGAAGCCTCCTTGAGGAGACCGGTCTCAGCCGAATCAGACTTAAGCACGACCCTCAAGGTCCCGGCTTCCTCGGAAGAACGTCCGCGAAGCTTCCATTTCGGCAGGTTATTGACATAATCCGCCACTTTCTGCATGCAAGCCTGGTATTCCTCGAACGTAGGGAACCCGTCCTGCTTCTCAGACACCGCTGAGAAAACAGCCTCGGCCTCTTCCTCCACATCCACAAACTGTGAATCCATCCACATGTCATGCAGCTTGCGCCGGATCACGATGTCGTCATATCCGATGTCGGAAAGGGCCTCACGAAGTGCCTTGCATTGCGGGGAACCTGCATTGAGCACGAAGAACGGCGCATCGCTTCCGGCTTCTACGGCCTGGGAATATGTAACCTTGCGATAACGCCTGTTCTTTGACAGGCGCCCGCGCGCCTGAAGTATCTCCTCCGGCTTCTCTACGCATGGAGAGAACACGTAACCGTCCTGCCTGTACACCATCACGAGCGGGGACTGCCGCAGAGTCAAGAAGAAGCCACGCAGGTCTCCGTTCCCTCCCTGGTTGAAAAGCGAGATGGCGGTACGGATGAAGTCATCATATGACATTACCCCGTAGATGTTCAGGATTCCAAGCATAAGTCGTTCATGCTCAAACCTTCCCGACCTCTCCCCTTCCGATATGGCCTTGTCGATGTGCCCGGAGACGATCTCGGAGAATTCCTGGTCTATCCACACCTTGCGGAAATGTTCGTCCTCATCGGACCAGTGGATAAGCCCGATGGCCTCAAGGATAGTTGGATACTCCGCATATTCCAGCCAGACAGGCTTCCCTGTCGGAAAAGCCATCAGGGATTTCAGGAAATTAAGGTCCCTCTCCAACATCAGGGAAAGCCATTTCTCCGGCTGGTCCTGGATGTAGGAAGAAAGCCTGTCAAGGATTTCATCCTTACGGCAGGACGACCTGGCGTCGAAGCCGAATATGGCTCCGACGTCGAGCAGGTCATTCTTCCGGAAAGACTTGAGTATGTCGTAGATGTATGGCATCAGCCTTTATATCTGAGTACTGGATGCCTGGCAGCGGCAGTCTCATCGGGACGCCCTATCGGAGTGTTGTGCGGAGCCCCCTGAAGCAGGGCGGGATCCTCGGCAGCCTCTGCTGCTATCTTCCTCATGGTCTCGATGAAGAGGTCGATGGTTTCCTTAGACTCGGTTTCCGTCGGCTCAATCATTATTGCCTGATGGAAAAGGAGCGGGAAATAAATCGTAGGCGCATGGAAACCATAGTCCAGCAGACGCTTGGCCACGTCAAGTGTTGTCGCCCCGGTCCGTGCGGGATTCTCCCCGTCCTCCTTGCGGCTTCCATCATCCACAAGCCCGTCGAAGACAAACTCGTGCTTGCACACTGACTGTATGGGGAGCTTGTAGCAGTCCTTCAGGCTCTCTTTAATGTAATTCGCATTAAGGGTGGCCAGAGGTCCAACCTGCTTTACATTCTCCCTGCCCAGCATCAGGATATAGGCATATGCCCTGAGCATAACGCCGAAATTACCCCTGAAACCGCTGACGACACCGGCGCTGCGCTTATCCGTGTCTTCCTCCATCGAGGGAACCGGCAGGAAAGGCAGGAGTGCCTTTGCGACGCCGACAGGTCCCGAGCCCGGGCCTCCGCCGCCGTGCGGAGTGGAGAAGGTCTTGTGCAGGTTCAGGTGGAGTATGTCAAAGCCCATGTCGCCGGGACGTGCAACCCCGACGAGAGGATTCATGTTGGCTCCGTCGTAGTACAGGAGTCCACCGCAGCCATGTACCAGTTCCGCAATCTCCCGTATCTCCTTCTCGAAGAGTCCAAGGGTATTGGGATTGGTCATCATGATTCCGGCTATAGTGTCATCAAGCAATGGCTTAAGGTCGTTGACGTCGACCAGGCCTTCAGGTGTTGACCTGACCTCAACCACCTCGAGTCCACACACGGCCGCGCTGGCTGGATTGGTTCCGTGGGCGCTGTCAGGGACAATGACACGGGTCCTGCCGGTATCTCCGCGGGAGATATGGTAGCTCCTCATTATCATCAGTCCCGTCAATTCACCGTGGGCCCCGGCACAGGGCGAGAAAGTGAAGCCGGCCATTCCGGTAATGGCGCACAGGGACTTCTCCAACCCCTTGAACACTTCCATCGCCCCCTGTACCGTAGAGGATGGCTGGAGCGGATGAAGCCCCTGGAAGCCAGGCATGGAAGCGATTTCTTCATTGATCTTGGGATTGTACTTCATGGTGCAGCTGCCCAGCGGGTAGAAGCCGGTATCAACCCCGAAATTCATCTGTGACAGATTGGTGTAATGGCGTACCACATCCACCTCGCTGACCTGCGGAAGTTCAGGGTCATCTCCCCTGCGCAACCCCTCGGGAAGTTCATCAACATCTTCCCATCTGGATGCAGGAAGGCTGTAGCCGGTACGGCCCTTCTTCGAAAGCTCGAATATGAGTTTGTCGTAGTATTTCATATGCTATGCCTCCCTTATTGCCTGGATGAGGCCGTCAACCTCGGCCCTGGTCCTTTTTTCCGTTACACAGAAGCTAAGGAGTCCCTTCTCCAGCTCATATGCGGCAAAATAGCCTGCATCGAGAAGCTTCTGCTGAAGGGCCTTCACATCACCTGAGTACTTCAAGGCGAACTCCTTGAGGAAAGGCCTTCCGGGGAAAGCCTCGCTGAAACCGTCCAGCTGAAGAAGCCGGTCATGGAGATAATGTGCTCCGCCACTGCTGAGTTCATTTACCTTCTTGAGGCCTTCTGTCCCCATCAGTGACATATAGACTGTAACCCAGAGAGCCATCAAGGACTCGTTCGAACATATGTTCGATGTCGCCTTCTGGCGGCGGATATGCTGCTCCCTCGCCTGGAGCGTAAGGCAGTAGCAGCGCCTGCCCTGGGCATCGCGGGTCTCCCCGACTATCCTTCCCGGCATCTTGCGTACATGGGCTTCCCGGCATGCCATGAAGCCGACATACGGACCGCCGAAACTCAGCGGGATACCCAGTGACTGGCCGTCTCCTATGGCGATGTCCGCCCCCCACTCTCCGGGAGACTTGACTACCGCAAGGGTTGACGGATCACAGTACACGGCCATGAGCGCCTTCACTTCATGGACGGCATCGGCAAAGCCCGAAAGGTCCTCGACTATGCCGTACCTGTTCACAGAAGGCACGATCACTCCGGCGACATCACCTGCGGCGAGATTCTCCTGAAGCGATGACAATGCAGTCTGGCCGTTCTCCGAAGAAATGGTTCCGAGCTCGACTCCATGGTACCTGGCATATGTCCTGACAACCTTGAGCACATTCGGGAGCAAGGTATCTGAAACCAGCACACGGGGCTTATGCTTAGCACTGGAGAACATCATGTTCATGGCCTCGGCGGCAGCTGTAGGGCCATCGTACATCGATGCATTCGAAACATCCATCCCGGTCAAGGAACAGATCATTGACTGATACTCGAAAATGTACCTGAGGGTTCCCTGGGAGATTTCCGCCTGATAAGGGGTATAGGCGGTCAGGAACTCGGACCGGGATGTCAGGTATGGTATTACGGATGGTACATAGTGATCGTACGCTCCTGCACCGACGAAGACCTTGAGAGGGATGTCCTTCTGGGAAAGAGATGCGAAGAAATCCCTGACTTCCTGCTCGGACATGGCCTCCGGGAGATCGTACTGCCCCTTATAGACCAGTTCCTCCGGGACGTCGGTGTAGAGGTCCCGGAGGGAATCCGCTCCTATGCGGGACAGCATTGAACGCACATCGTCCCCGGTGTGGGGAAAATACGCAGAACCTGCCATCGCCTTTATTCTGTAAATGTCTTGTATGCAGCGGCATCCATCAGGGCGTCAAGCTCTGAAGGATCACTCATCTTCACCTTGATGATCCAGCTTCCGTAAGGATCCTCATTAACCTTCTCGGGTGAGTCGGCGAGGTCCTCATTGATTTCCACGATAACTCCGCTGACCGGAGAATTCAGGTCGCTGGAAGCCTTCACGCTCTCAATGGCGCCGAATTCTTCTCCAGCCTTGACCTCGTCATCCACATCGGGCAGATCGACATATGTGATGTCGCCGAGTTCTTCCTGGGCGAAATCAGATACACCTACACATGCGATGTCACCTTCTACGCTGACCCATTCGTGGGATTCACTGTATTTGAGTCCCTCAAGTACTTTGCTCATTTTTAATTGTTTTTATGATTTTTACAACTCTATTTCTTGTAATTTGTCTGATAGAAACGCTTCTTCACCACCTCACCCGGGAAAACCTTCTTGCGGATCCGGATCCACAGAGGGGTGCCAAGCTTGCCATACTGGCTGTCCACCATGGCAAAGCACAGGCTGCGGTCAAGGCTTATCGAATGATATCCGGTGGTCACCACACCGACCTGTGATCCATCCTCGAGTTCCACAGGATACCCGGCACGTGGAATGGCCTTGTCATGGAGCTCGATTCCGACCAAACGCCTTGGAGTACCGTTATCCTTCTGTTCCACAAGCGCTTCCTTGCCTATGAACTGATCTTTCTCAAACTTGCAGAACATCTTGAATCCGGCCATCACAGGGCTGATCTCGCTGCTGAGTTCATCCCCGTAAAGCGGAAGGCCGGCTTCGAAACGGAGGGTGTCGCGGCAGCCAAGTCCGCAAGGGACGACATCGTTGACCAGAAGCCTGTCCCAGATAAGACGGATGCTTTCATGGGGCGCATAGACTTCGAATCCGTCCTCGCCGGTGTACCCGGTCCGGCTGAGGATGAGCGGGCTCCCGTTCCACTGTGTGTCCACGAAAGTATAGAAAGTCAGTTCCTTCGCTGCATCAAGCCTCAGGACATCCACGACAGTCTTTTCAGCCAGCGGCCCCTGAACGGCTACCTGTCCCCATTCCTCGGACGCATTCTCTATCTTGACGTCGAAGCCCTTGGAATTATCCATTATCCACTGATAGTCCTTGTCAATGTTAGCCGCATTGACGACCAGCAGGTAATCCCATCCCTGAGACTGCTTGTAAACCAGCAGGTCATCAACCGTTCCTCCGTCAGGATAGCACATCATTCCATAGAGGATCTGACCGGGCTCCATGGGCCTGATGTCATTCGTGAAGATATGATTCACGAAGGCCTCCGCATCCGGGCCGCTCACGAAGATCTCTCCCATGTGAGAGACGTCGAACATGCCGACGGCGGTACGGACAGCAGTATGTTCAGCAATGATACCGCTGTACTGGATCGGCATGATAAAACCTCCGAAGGGACTCATCTTCGCCCCTAAAGCCACATGCCTGTCGTAAAGACAGGTCTTTTTCAGTTGTGCTTCATCCATATGGAATTATTCTTTTATTGTATTGTCCCTATTACAATGCAAGGCGGAAACCGAAAGACCCCTTCATGTTGCTGGCGGGTACTTTCTGGCGGTTCGAGACCCTGCAGGCATCCCACTTGCTCGGTGCCGCCCCGCCTCGCATCATATGCCATTCACTGGCCTTTGGCTGTTCTCCGTACACGTGGTCATAGTCCTGGCACCACTCCCATACGTTCCCGCTCATGTCATATATGCCAAGCTCATTGGGCTTCATGGATGCGACCTTCATGGGCTTGGCTGAACCGCCCTGTCCATAGACTGCAACCTGATCAATATGGTTTGAACCCGAGTAACGGCATCCGTTGGTCTTTTTGCCTCCACGGGCGGCAAATTCCCATTCTTCCTCTGTGGGAAGACGGAACTTCCTGCCTGTCATCTTGTTGAGCTTGAGGATAAACTCTTGTGCGGTGTACCAAGACACATTGACCACCGGCCTGTCAGCCTCGCTGTTGCCCAGGGGAAGCGATCCCATAACAGCCTGCCAGAGCCCGGCGGTAACTTCCGTCTTTCCAAGCTCGAAGCCTTTTACCGTAACTTCGTGCACCGGCTTCTCGTCTTCAGATGCGTATTTCTCCTGCTCGACTGTTCCGCCCATAAGATATGCACCACCTTCTACTCCTATCATCTCGATCTTGCATCCGCCGACTTCGATTGTCTCATTCGAGCACACATCTTCCCTTTCGGGCTTCTGGTCGATGAAGGCTGCGATAATTTCAGGAGAGCACTTGACACCGGTCTTGACCGCCAGGCGGAAAGTCAGGCCGCCGGCCTTGGTGAACTGAAGGAGAGGTTCCCTCTCTTTCCATGTCCTTATGACCCTCTTGTCTCCCTTGGCTGCGCCTTCGGGATCGACGGTGATCACACTGACCGGCTCATCGGACCATATGTCAGAAGTCCATTCCCTGAGGGACCCGTCTTTACGGGTGATGATACCTGCCCTGAATGCATTCTCCCACTGAGCCTCAGTCGGGATGGAGAACTCCAGCCCGGTAGCCTTCGAGATCTTCTTGACGAAAGACTGGGCGGACTCATAGTCCACCATGTCAACGGGAAGGGTCTTGGAAACCGTCGAACTGGGATTGTTCTTCATAACGGCTTCCCACAGCTCCTGGCTTACGGGGGCCTTGCTTATCGCATAACCGCTGAGCAAGACCTCATGTGCTTCCTGGCTTCCTGTAATGAGACGGCCATCCTCAAGAGTCCCCATCGCGAAAACAGTCGCGTCCAGGGTCTGCATCTCCAAAGGGACACCCTTGATTTCAACTGTCCCGGGAACAGAAACAACACC
The DNA here is from genome assembly GCA_902803535.1 of uncultured Bacteroidia bacterium. Taxonomy (GTDB): domain Bacteria; phylum Bacteroidota; class Bacteroidia; order Bacteroidales; family UBA932; genus Cryptobacteroides. The sequence goes on from CADCQP010000056.1 coordinate 32,189, forward strand.
GTCAATCGAGTCTGACGCCTTCTTGCCGTTGCAGCCGGCCACAAGCGTCAGGGAAAAAGCCAGCGTACAGATAACAATAGATTTCATATCTGACAAAGATACTCAATTA
>CADCQP010000057.1 GCA_902803535.1 uncultured Bacteroidia bacterium
CCGTGCTGCCTGCCAGGGTACATGGAAAGACGGCTCACTCGTCGGATGGCGCGGCAGCAAGGAGTGGTTCCCGCTTCCGATAGACAAGGTGAACCATCCGGGAGGTTATCCCAATTCTGCCGGTTACAACATCATGCATGATGTGGCTCCCGGGGACATGCGCACTGAAGAAGCCAAGGCGATCTGCCGCCTGATGGCCCGCTGGCATGTGGATTTCCAGCTTAACGGTCACTCTTGTGAGTATGCTCCTAGCGTCATAGCTCCCAGCCAGGTCAATACAAAGGCGAATATCGACAAAGAGCTGGAAATACTTGGCAGGGCCAATACCGCGATAATGGAGGCCGGGCTGCGCAAGAACGTACCCAGTGTCGACCGGGACAACCTTCCAACCACGATCAACCTTACGAATGTGGCAAACTGGTGCTCCGGCGCTTCGGGACTTACCCTCGAGTGCTCGTCATCATATGACAATATCAATAATCCCTCTATACTTTACACCTTCGACCAGTTGATGGAACCGTGTTTCATCACCCTGAAGGTTATCATGGAGTGCGGGCTTGAGTCTCCGCTTGCCTACAGGCCGGAAGATACGAAATAACAGGCAACCAGTCCACTCCAATCTTTTTCAAGGATTTCCAGACAGTGGAAGTACTTTAGGGACAGAGTCTTCAGACTCTGATCTTTTCGAGCTGGCGGCGGGCGAGGGAGAGTATTTCTTCCTCGCCTTCCACTTTGCGGTGGCGCATGACGAAACGCCCGGAAGCTATGACGGAATCGATGCTGTCACTGTGGGCTGACCACACGAGGTTGGACAGCACAGGGGCATTAGACAGGAAGAACGAACTGCCCAGGTTTACTATGGAGATGTCTGCCACAGCGCCTTTCTCTATCCGCCCTGCGTTGATGCCAAGGGCCTTTGCACCGTTGGAAGTGACTGCAGCCAGGGCCTCTGAGGGGGTCATAGAATCTTTCCCTCCGCGCCATGCTCTCTGGAACAGCAGGCTAGTCTTGACGGTCTCCAGCATGTCAAGGTTGTTGGAGGAAGCACATCCGTCCGTACCGAAACATATGTTCACTCCCGCGTCCCTGAGTTCGTTGAACCTGAAGCGGAATCCGGAGCTGAGCTTTGCATTGGAGTTTACGTTGTGGACACATGTCACGTGCCTTCTGCCCAGGATCTCCACATCGGTGTCACTCAGCCATAGGGAATGGGCGGCAATGACATTCTGGTCAAGGACTCCCAGGGAGTCGAGATATTCAACCGGAGTCAGGCCTCCGTGCGCTTTCTTGCAGTCCTCGACTTCCGCACGCGTCTCGCAGAGGTGGATGTGGAACTTGAGGGAGTGCTTGCGTGCAAAATCCGAGGTCCACAGGATCATCTTCTCGCTTACGGTGTAGATGGAGTGGATCGATGCGCAGAAAATGCCTCCGGCATCTTTCAGCAATTCATATGCTTTCTCCGTCCCGTCTTTCTCGCGCGCGGCCTTTTCCTCATCGTTCAGGTCGAGGACGCAATAGCATACCGCCGGACGGATCCCGGCCTCAAGCGCAGCCCTGACCGTGGTTTCCGGGTGGAAATACATGTCGTTGAACGTGGTGGTGCCCGTCTTGATCATCTCCAGGCAGGCAACCCTTGAGGCATGGTAGCAGAATTCCGGGTCCAACCGTGCTTCGACTTTCCACACTTCCTGAAGCCACGACGAGAGGCTGTCCTGCTCTTCCCCGACCCCTCTCATCAGGGACATTGCAGCATGCGTGTGCATGTTGTAGAATCCAGGGATTGCAGCCATGCCGGAGCAGTCCATTGTCTGTGAGGCGGTTCCTGTGTGCGGGCTCCCGGCAGGCATTACCGATTCGATGAGGCCTCCAGAGATTTCGATGTCTTTCGGGACCTCATCCACGAGTATGTTCTTGAGCAGGATGTCTGACATATGCTTTTGTCTTTTTGCTTCAGAGTGTCTGTCCGCCTATGAATTCCCTCATGATGGAGGTTGGAGGGATCGCATGGATTTCGGAGGGCTGCAGCGCGACGATGAAGTCCAGGAACTTGAGCAGCCTGACGGCTTCGCAGTAGGCCGGTGAATTCGGAAGGATGCGCCTCAGTAACGGCTCGGCGAAGTACTTGAGCATCGGGAGCTCGTAGAGGAGGGCTGAGTTGAAGAGGGCGTCCGCATTCTCCTGGAACGGGAATATGTTCCTTTCTTCGCCCCTGCGTACTGAATCCCATCTCATGATAGTGCCTTCAGGGGTGATGCCCCTGACGCGGTTGTCCCTTACCATCCTGCGGAGAAGCCTGTTGTCGGAGGTGGACAGGTTGTTGTTCTCGTCCAGGTTCATGGATGTCAGGGCTGACACATAGACCCTGAAGACCTTGCTCTGGTCCACCTGCGAGACCAGTTCGGGGTTAAGGGCATGGATGCCTTCCAATATGAGGATGTCCTTCTCCTCCAGGTGGAGGCGGTTGCCGTCTTTCCTGGATCCGGTGGCGAAGTCGTACCTCGGAATGACTACTTCCTCGCCTTCAAGCAGCTGGTTGAGCTGCTGGTTCAGGAGGTTCAGGTCCATGGCGTAGAGGGACTCGAAGTCATATGCCCCGTGTTCGTCCTTCGGGGTGAGTTCGCGGTTTACGAAGTAATTGTCAAGCTCAATGACCTTGGGCCTCATCCCCAGGACTCTGCATTGCTGTGCAAGGCGCAGGGACGAGGAGGTCTTTCCGCTTGAGGACGGACCTGCGAGGAGGACTATGCGTTTGCTGGCGCGCTGAGCGAATATCTTGTCGGCGATCTCGGCATATTGCCTTTCATGCCTGGCTTCGGACAGGTTGATCAGCTTGACCGCGTCGCCGGCCATGACGGAGTTGTTGAGGGTGCCTACGTTGCTGATACCGAGAATTTCGCACCATTTTGAGTAACTCTGGAGGGTGGTGGCGATCTTGGACTGGCGTCTGAGGGTAGGGACCTTGGTCACGTCGGAGAATGAAGGACTCTGGAGGCAGAATCCATCATTGAAGCCGATCAGGTCGAAGACTTTCAGGTAGCCCGTGGAGGGGACCAGGGGACCGTGGAACGTGTCCACAAGCCCGTCCAGGGTGTAAACGCCGCAGAAGTATTTCCCAAGGCTGCGGAAGAGCTTGGCCTTTTCCGGCTGATTGTGGTGCAGGAAGATCTTCTCAGCCTCATCGATGCTGACCTTTGTCTTGCTGAAGGGCAGGTCAGCTTTGATGATCTGGGCCATCCTGTCCTTGAGTGCATGGATCTCCGCATCGGTGATGAAATAGGTGTTCTGGTTCCCTTCTTCATTCTTTTCCGGCTCACGCAGCTCGCAGTAGAGTCCCACGGGCAGGGAGTGGTCTATGAACAGGACCTTGTCCGGGAACATGTCCCGCACAGCCTTCTGCAGTACGAAACTCAGTGAACGGATGTAGCTCCTGCGGGCATCAGGGTGGGGGAGTCCGATGAACTGGACCCTGTCTGTCATCACAATCTTGTGCTCGAAAGCCTTGAGCTTGTTGTCCACCAGGGCAACTATCGGAACGCTCCTTATGCCGGATTTTTCATCCTTTACGGTCTTGATCCCGGTCTTGGCAAGCAG
>CADCQP010000058.1 GCA_902803535.1 uncultured Bacteroidia bacterium
AAGGACAACATGAACAAGGTCGGCAAGCCGACTGACAAGACAGAGTGGGGAATGACTCCGCAGACTGTCAATGCCTATTACAACCCCACCACCAACGAGATCTGCTTCCCCGCAGCCATCCTTCAGCCACCTTTCTTCAATCCCGATGCTGACGATGCAGTCAACTACGGTGCGATCGGTGTCGTGATAGGACATGAGATGAGCCATGGATTCGACGACCAGGGCCGTATGTTCGACAAGGACGGAAACATGGTCAACTGGTGGACCGACGAGGATGATGCCAAGTTCCGTGAAAAGGCAGCTGTCCTGGCGGACCAGTTCAACAAGGTGGAGATCCTTCCCGGCCTGATGGCCAACGGAAATGTCACCCTCGGCGAGAACATCGGCGACCACGGCGGACTGAGCATTGCATTCACCGCAATGCAGAATGCCATCGCAGGCCAGAATCCCGGACTGATCGACGGGTTCACCCCCGAGCAGAGGTTCTACCTGTCATATGCTACTGTCTGGGCGGCCAACATCACCGATGAGGAGAAGGCCCGCAGGACCAACATCGACGTGCACTCCCTCGGAGTCAACCGCGTCAACGTCTCCGTGCGCAACTTCCAGTCCTTCTTCGATGCTTTCGGCATCAAGGAAGGCGACAAGATGTGGCGTCCCGAGAGCGAGCGCGTACACATCTGGTAAGTGCTTGCTTCAAGGTTCATAGCCCGAAAGTTAAAGTTCAAGGGAAAGATGGCGGTTGTTTCAATCGCCATCTCTTTCCTTATTATGATAGTTGCCCTGGCGGTTTCATCCGGTTTCAGGCATGAGATCAGGAGGGGCATTTCAGGCATTTCCGGAGACATCCAGCTGATGTCTCCCCAGATGGACTATGTCAGCGAGGACAGCCCTGTGGGGGAGAGTCAGTCATATATGGACCAGATAATGGAAGTGCCCGGAGTAAAGAGCATAAGTCCGGTCATATACAGGGCCGGTATTGTGCGGAGCGGAGAAGAGATCCAGGGTGTCATGTTCAAGGGAATCGAGCGTGACGACACTGTCAGGCTCGGTGTCAGCATTCCGTCAAAGCTTGCCAGGATGCTCTCCCTGAAGGCCGGGGATGACCTGCTTGCCTATTTCATCGGCGAGAAGGTCAAGGCCCGCAAGTTCAGGATTTCAGGCATATATCCCAGCATCCTTGATTCCGGAGAGGACCTGGTCATCTACGCCTCAATCTCTGACCTGCGCCGCCTCAATGGCTGGGATGAAGGAGAATGCTCTGTGCTTGAAATACTTCTGGACGACGCCCACAAGGACCGGATCTCTGTGGCTTCTGCAGCGGACAAGGCCGGAACCATAGCCTTGCTGAGCGCTTCTGATGATGACGACGCCCTGACTGCCGTGTCCTCCCTGAACAAGTATCCCCAGATCTTCAGCTGGCTGGACCTGATCGATTTCAACGTGCTCATAATCCTGCTGCTGATGACAGTCGTAGCAGGCTTCAACATGATCTCCGGCCTGCTGATAATGCTTTTCCGCAGCATTTCCACCATAGGGACCCTGAAGGCCATGGGAATGACGGACAGGAACATATCATCTGTGTTCCTTCGCGTTGCCTCCGATGCGGTGCTTAAGGGGATGATCGCAGGCAACCTTGCCGCCATAGCGCTATGCCTTCTGCAGAAATGGACCCATCTGGTCCATCTTAACCCCGAGAACTACTTCGTATCATTCGTGCCGATACACCTGAACCTGCCGCTGATCATAGTGGCGGATGCGATTTCATATGGGTTGATAATGCTTCTACTGCTGATCCCGACCCTGTTCATTTCGCGGGTTGATCCTGCGCAGACTGTGCGGGCTCAGTAGTGAGTGTGCAGAGGATGGCGTAGAGCTCCTTTACCGTAGCGACATATTCAGAAGTATCTTCGCTGAGCTGTGCCCTGATGCCGAGGCTGTCTGCCTCGGCGATTCTTTTCCGTACGCTGCCAAGACCGGCGTTGTAGGCTGCAAGTGTGTACTTCTCAAGTTCTTCCTCGTCCCTGGCATATGTCGAGAGATTGTCTTGCAGGGTCTTGATCAGCTGGGCGCCCGCGGCGATGTTCTCCTCCGGATCCAGCGGGTTGCTGACCCCGAAATTCCCGGCTGTCGCCGGGCGGAGCTGCATGATCCCGCGTGCTCCCATATGCGAGTGCGCGGCAATCGAGAACTTCGACTCCGACCATATGAGGGCGGCGAATTTGCGCCAGTCCCAGCCTATCGTCGAGGCGTATTTCCTGATGTAGCCGTCGTAAGGGCTCAGGACCGAATATGTTTTCCCGGTGTTGAGGCGTGTGTAGGGGTTGTAGCTGGTTGAGAACCTCTTCATCAGGTCCTCGCTGTCCTTTGTGCAGGAGAAATGGGCATACCAGGCGTTTATCTCCTTCATCCTGGTGTGGCAGCTGTCACGGACAAGCCACCTGTAATCTCCTGCGATCGGAATGGACACAAGGAGGCCATGTGTGTCCAGGGAGTCGGACATCCTTACCGCAACCATGCCGACCCTGCCTTCCCGCAGCGAGTCCAGGAAATCTGCCTTGTCCGGATTGTCTTCGACTATCGCATTGAAATCAGCCCTGTCGGCGAAGAGTTTCATCAGCTCATAGTGCATCCCGGGGGTCAGCCCTTCCGTGCGGTAGTCGCCAAGGTCCATGATGCACCGGACGTCTCCGCTGAACCTGTCTCCGCTGATGCATTCCTCGGCACCCCGGAATCCCTGCAGGGGAACAAGTGCTGCTGCCATGGTCAGCAGTCCCTTAAGTAAGGTGACAGGTTTCATGCTATAGATTTGAACTGGATCTCAGGCCGCCGGCGCTTCTTCCCCTGCCTGACTGGGCGCCGCCTGATGACCTCCCTCCGGAAGCGCCTGATGCACTGGAGGATGAGCCTCCGACCGAGGCGTTCCTGCTGGCCTGCAGGTAGAACGGCCAGAAGATTCCGAACTTGAGGGCGCGCTGTGTCCTGATCTGGTTGTGGGCGCTGAAATAGTCAGCCCTGTCAAGAGGCCAGCCCAGGCCGGCATTCTCGAGCTTGACGAAGATGCATGCCCGCTTCCACTGCATATTCACGAACACATCGAAATAGGGATTGTTCCCATATTTGGCTTCTTTCTGGTTCTGGAACACGCCAAGTGCCGGATTCCAGGCCGGGGCGTAGTACTCCGTGTTCATCCAGGCATTCGCCCCGATCTGCATCTGGAGCACGTCCTTGACTATGTTGAACTGTACGAAGTATTTGAGGTTCAATGCCACCATAGGCAGGGGCACTACATCCTGGTCCGAGGACAGCTGGAAGAGGACCCTGTTGTCAAGATGCAGGAAATTGGCGATTACGAACTCCTTCCTCACACTGGCGGAAAGGATGTTCATCGCAGAGGCATTCTGCTTGGCGGTGCCGGTGGAATCGTACCATATGTTGTTGGCCATCAAGGCATATCCGACATTTGCGTTAAACTTCCATCTTGGAATGTCGAGGCCGGCCTTCAGCCTCGTAGTGGTGATCTTCCCGAAGTCATTGTCCCAGCGGTAATGGTTGGAAATCATGTGCTGCTGGTAGTAGTCAGGTTCCTGGAGGCTTGTGTCGAAGTGCAGTTTCAGGGTGACCGGGGAAGTCCTGGCCCTGCGGAACGGATACATGCTGAAACTGGCGTTGGCTCCTATGTCGAAGTCCCCGAATTCGTTCCCGAGGAAGGTGTAGCTTCCGGTGGCGTCCCAGTGGATGTATTTCTTGAAGCGGCCTTCTGCTCCGGCGTAGAGGTAAACCGAGTTCCATGTGGTGTTGCTGCCGGTGCTGAGCATCCTGCTGTCCGGCAGGTACCAGTTCGTGATGCGGTCTCCGATCCCTACGTTGAGTTTGGATATGACGGCATCGTCCTTCCATGGCTGGAGCCTGAGGAAAAACTTGTTGTCCAGTCTCATTACCCTCATTGAATCCAGGGTCCCGCCAGGATTCAGGTAGAACCGGTCGTTGTAGAAAGCCCTGGAAATGGAATCGCTGCTGGTGGAGAGATTGTCCTGATAGACCTTCCGGAACACCGAATACTCGCTGCTGTGCCCTATGAAGGCGGTTGTGATGTCCTCATCCTGTATCCTGGCCTGGAGGGAGTCGGCAGCAGGCAGGGCGGCCGTCAGGGAATCCTGCGGCATGGATGAAAGGGTGTCCGCTTTGTCTTTCTTGCTGAACATCCTGGATATGAACGTGAAGGGAATCCTGTATTGCTGGTCCAGGAACACGGTGTTCTTCTTGTAAAGGTTGCTGGCATCCTTGAGCCTTACGGCGATTTCCCTTGCGTCAACGGTTGTGTCCCTGACCCAGAAGCGGTCCTGTACGCCTCCGTTCTCCTGATGGGACATCATGTTGTAGATGTACCCTGCGTGGGCCATGTATTTCTTCCCGACATAGTTCGTGGCGACTACAAGGGTCTTGTTCGTGGTGGACTCGTTGTTAAGCATCCCGTTGCCTCCGAACCGGTCATATCCCAGTGTGATGTTCCATTCCGGGAACAGGTTCTGGGTGGTGAGGACGTGGATGTTGTCGGACTCTTTCTGCTTGTCGGCGAACAGGGTGCCCCAGTAGGCAAGTTCGGTGTAGGGAGTCTTTGTGTTGAAGAAAGGCAGGTCCTGCGGGGAATATGTCCAGGGCTCGGCGTTCTGGTACATCTGGGGGACGTCGGAGTAGTCCCTCTTGAACCAGTCCATAGATTCGGCAGGGGAGCCGGAAACTCCTCCCCATATGGCATTTACGTCCTGGCGGTAGATCGGCAGGTCGTTGAACCAATAGTTGTAGGAGGTGTCTCTCTGGGTGGGGGACAGCTGGTGGAAGCGACGCTCATGGGTCCATGTCACCAGCCTGGTGTACTGCAGGGAGTCGGTCAGGAAATAGGTGTCGAGGATCCTGGGCCTTTCTTCAAGGATACTGTCGCGCAGGGCTTTCAGGCTGTCCTTGACGTTGAGGATGCTGTCCATCCTGTGCTGCTTGATGGGGATCATCCTTTCGACGTCGTATTTCCTGCGCTGCTGGCGGGTAAGGGAGGAATACCATCTTTCGAATTTCTCCTTTGCCACTTTCGCGGAATCCAGCAGGTAGAGCGAATCGACCCTGGGCCAGTCCAGGCTGTCTCCGGCCGCCCTCAGGGAATCGACGGTCTCCCTGTGTGCAAGCGAATCCTTGATGGCTACGTAGTATTTCCACAGGAAGGGGTCCGTAAGCCTCAGCGAGTCAGGGACCTTTATGGAGTCCCTCCGGGCCCGTGCGAGCGAATCGTTGCCGCCACCCTCCGTGCGGTAGACTGAACCGGCGTATTTGTCATTGGTCTTTACGGAGAGGTCGAACGTGGTGACCGTATCTGGCTTAATGTTGTCGAAGACGGTGTCAGCTTTGTTGAGCGGACCGCTGATGGACTGGAATGCAGTAGCCTTGGACTTGATGTCACCTTTACGGGTGATGTCGGGCCCGAGAATGTTCGCTGCAGTCATGGCGACGACCATGGCCGGGACAAGCATATTCCTAAGCATATTCTGCATAATCGGCAAATTTACGTATTTCTCTCCAAATCACCTTGCGAGGACCAAATTATTTGATAAATTTGCATAACTATAAACTAATCAAACCATGTCCAGCATGAATAAGCACATGTTTTCTACAATCAGCTTGATTGCAGCTCTCGCAGGACTTATCGCCTGCTCATCTTCTGCAACTTCCTGCTCTTCCCCGGAGTATCTTACATATGAGAAATTCGGGGCCAAGGGCGATGGCGTCACCGACGACTTCCCCGCGATAATCGCTACCCATGAGGCGGCAAACGAGCAGGGCCTTCCCGTCAAGGCTACTGACGGAAAGACTTACTACATAGGCAATACCATCGGTACCGCCATAGTACGCACCGACGTGGATTTCGGAACGGCCAAGTTCATAATCGACGACAGTAACGTCAGCGTCGAGGACCGCGGCAAGAATATTTTCCAGATAGAATCCTCACTCGAGCCCATAACGGTCGAAGGCATCGGAGCCCTGAAACGCGACCAGAAGAACATCGGCAAGACCTTCCCGGGCCGCTGCCTTGTCGAGGTGGTCAATGACAACCAGAAAGTGTACATCCGTTACGGCCTGAACCAGAACAACGGTACCGGTCAGAAGGAATTCTTCATCGTTGACAAGGACGGAAACATCGACCCCTCCACGGCCCTTGTGTGGGATTATGCCGGCGTCACCAAGATGGTCGCCTATCCCATTGACGAGAAGCAGTTGGTCGTCAAGGGCGGAATCTTCACCACCATCGCCAACCAGGCTCCTTCCAAGTACACCTACTACGGACGCGGAATCGCCGTCAGGAGGTCCAACGTCAGGATTGAGAACGTCAAGCACTATGTCGAAGGAGAGCTCGACCACGGCGCACCTTACAGTGGCTTCATGGCCTTCAATACGGTTGCGGACATCGTAGTCAGCAACTGCCTCTACACCGCCCACAAGACATATGTCACCATCGGATCGGCCGGCAAGCCCGTCAGCATGGGATCATATGACATCGGGGCAAACGGCTGCGTAAACGCTGTTTGGGAGAACTGCAGCCAGACCACCGACATCAACGACAACAAGTACTGGGGACTTTTCGGATCCAACTTCTGCAAGGCCCTCACCATGGACAATGTCGCTTTCTCCCGCTTTGATGCGCACCAGGGCGTCAGGAACGTAAACCTCAAGAACAGCAAGTTCGGGTACATGGGAGTCCAGATGGTCGGTTTCGGCACCATGCTTATCGATAACTGCGAGATCCACCGCAGTTCAGTCGTGGCGCTCAGGAGCGATTACGGCAGCTCTTGGGAAGGGGAACTCATCGTAAAGAACTGCAAGCTCATCGTTCCCAAAGGGAGCAAGGAGGTTACCCTCCTGTCCGGATCCAACACCGGGAAGCATGATTTCGGCTACACCTGCTACCTTCCGGAAAGATATGACATAGAGAACCTTGTCATTGACGACAGCGCTGTCACCGACAAGAACTACAAAGGCCCGAACATCTTCGGTACCTTCAACCGCAACGTCAAGGACAAAGACCTCATCCCATATATTGCAAAGGGAGTCGTCAACCTCAAGAACGTGACCGTAGCCAGCGGCAAGCCTCTGGGAGTGAGCCTCAATCCGGACATGTTCAAGGATTACACCATCAACATTTCCGAGTAGATCCTGTAATACCACATGTGGGAAAGGCTGCAGGACCTTAATTCGCGCCAGACGGATGCGGTTGTCTCGACAGAGGGCCGCATCCGTGTCGTCGCGGGGGCAGGCACCGGCAAGA
>CADCQP010000059.1 GCA_902803535.1 uncultured Bacteroidia bacterium
GTCAGCTATGGTAAGGCTTCGGCGAAGATGGGAACGATAGTACCTGAGTCCATGCCTGTGATGACGCAGGATGACGTTGTACTCCCTCTCGGTTAAGCTGAAGCCCCACTCGCCAAGCAATTTGACGGAGCGGTACGGGTGCCAGCCCTCCTCAATCTTTCCCATGTCGTGAAACAGGCCGACCATTACGATACTGTCATATGACTGGAACCATGAAAGGCATCTCATGATCCGGAAAACCTCCAGGGAATGCTCCGTAAGCCCGCCTTTCCCGGTGTGATGACCGCTGCCCCCCGGAAAAGTGAAAAAGCCCAGGGAATCGAGATGGCATATGACTTCATCCAGGCCGGGGCGGCCGGTTGAACGCAGGATTGCGATGTATTTCTCCCTGTTGGTCATGATTCTTTTATCCAGGTCTTTGTCCTCCGGCCAGAACACGACAGCTGCAAAAGCCAGGACCAGGCCGGAAAGGATGAAAAGCATATTCCTTTTTCTGCGTGTCATTGGTTTCAAGCTGTTTCTGCTCCGGAGTCATGTCGGGCCGGCTCCATATGGATGATGATGTGGGCCTTGTCGCCGAAGCGCCCTTTAAGGAGCTTCTCAGCCATGCTGGCCTTGCCGTGTGCCTCGTTCAGGGTCAGCTGCCCGTCCATCCGCACATGCACCTCTATGGCTATCCCGCTTCCGATCCGGCGGGTCCGAAGGTTGTGCGGCTGGGAGATCCCTGGGACAGAGAGCAAAGTGGCAATTATTTCTTTCTCAGTTTCTTCCGGCAGAGAACCGTCCGTCAGTTCCATAATGCTTGGCCACACCAGGTCCCAGACCGTCTTGACCAGCATTGCGCCCACTATTATGGATGCAAGGGGGTCCAGGACACTCCACCGGCCGCCCAGGACCAGTGCTCCGGTAATGCCGGCCGCAGCTCCTACTGAAGAAAGCGCGTCGGACCGGTGGTGCCACGCATTGGCCTTCAGGGCAGACGAATCAAGCTTCTTACCCTTTGCATAGGTGTATTGGAACATCAACTCCTTGACGAGGATAGAAACCAGCGCAGCCACCAGTGCAAGTTTCCCAGGCACAGGCAGTTCCCCTCCCTGGAGCCATGATGCGAACTTCGAGGCTCCCGACACCACGATGCCGATCGCTGCGACCGCCAGGGCCATTCCGACCAGCAGGCTGGCAATCGTCTCAAACTTCCCGTGACCGTATTCATGATCCTTGTCCTTGGGCCGGGCGCTCAGGCCCACGAACACAATCACCACAATATCCGTCAGGAAGTCCGACGCAGAGTGCACCGCATCGGCAATCATGGCCGAACTGTGAGCCAGGATACCGCTCAGGAACTTGAACGCCATCAGGAGCAGATTCCCGACGCTCCCCAGAAGCGTAACCTTGTATATGTCCTTCTCGCGTGTCATTGCCGGACGGATCAAAAAGATGTAATCTGCAGACAAAGATACATCTAGATTACATTCATTAGTTCATTCTTTCCAAAAAAAGCGTTAAATTGTGCCGCAGCAAGCGTAATGACACTAATTATCCGATTATGAGAAAGATCATATATGAAGCCCCGGAAGCCGAGGTCATCCTTGTGAGCCAGGAGCACAATTTTGCTACGTATAACCAGGATAACAACCAGGTACCAAAAGACGAAGGCGATGTGGACTTTTAAGATTACCAGGCGTTTCCGCCTCCTGGCGATCCTTCAGGCCGTCCTGGCGATCGCTGCCTGCAGCAAGCAGGAGACCGACCCGCAGGTCCCTGCGAAAGAATACACATATTCCTTCATAATCGATGAGGACACCAAGGCGACACTCGACTACGGCGGAGTCCTTTGGGAAACCGGCGACCGAGTCGGAATGTACATCGGCGATAATCATTCATATGCTAACGTAGATGCTTCCTCCAGCCCGAAGCAGATAATCTTCAAAAGCAGCAAAGAAATAAAAGCGGGAACCAAGGCATATGCCTATTATCCATTTGCTTCCAACTCCAATGCGACGCAGAGCAGGGCTGTCATAAGCCAATATCAGGAAGGCGGGACCACAGCGGCCATGCCCATGGCAGGCATCCCGTTCACTTTCGGGGAAGCAGTTCCGGTGAGCGGGAGCGGCTCCTCAGCCGCAGCCACCACCAGCGGTGTCGTGCGCTTCCTGAATCTCGGAGCCCTGATCGACTTCAGAATATACTCGACCACAGTGGCTTACGCAAACGAAACCGTCAAATCCATCACCTTTACTTCCATCGGAGCACCTGTCTCCGGAACGGCATATCTCGACCTGACCCAAGTAGATCCCGAAAAAGAGGAGACCCTCGCCATAGGGTTCGCAGCCGATGGAAGCAATGCATATGACTTCGTAAAGGTGAGCCAGGACGTGCCGGTCGCCGCGGACAAGGAGTCCGCCGACCCGGTCTATATGGTGCTCGCCCCGGGCACGTACTCCGGGACCATCACCGTCGCCACCGACGCCGCGACATATGTTTTCACCCTGGAGAACAAGACCCTCAACCGCAACGGCCTCAAGCACTACAACATGAACCTCTCGAACGCCACCCGTACCGCCGGGGTCCAGGAAGTAGTCAAGAGCCTCCCGTATGAGGAGCCGTTCGATGTCAGCAAGGGCGAATTCACTGTTGAGAACATCAATCTTCCTTCTGCGCTGAAATCCGTCTGGACATGGGGAGGCCCGACATATGGGATGCAGGCATCCGCGTCCGAGGATTCAGGGAACATTAAATATGCTTCCGAATCCTGGCTCGTCTCTCCCTGGATCGACCTGACCGATGTGCCGCGCGGGGAGCTGTCATTCCAGCACGTCCATCAGTATGCTTCCAATGCGGAGGAGGAGCTCACCCTCTGGATCAAGACTGACGAGGACGGGGCGGCTTGGCAGCAGCTGGCAATCCCGAAATGGGCTTCTGGAAACAGTTGGACCTTCGTGTATTCTACCGCCATAAACCTCTCTGCCTGGTCCGGCCACAAGGTCAAGGTAGGATTCAAATACACGAGCACCACTTCCTCTGCTCCGACATGGGAAATCAAGGAATTCAAAGTAGTCGAGTCCGACCTGGATCCTGATACCAAGGACTTTACCTGGGATCTGTCGAGCAACTCATACTCTTCCGCTTCGACTACGTCAGTCGTTTGGACGAACAACATCCTGACAATGGAGGCCCAGAAGGGGAGTGCCGGGACTAATACGAACAATTACCTTCCTCCATCCAAGACATCTACCCGGTTCTATACGAACAGCGTCCTACGGTTTACCCCGGCCCAGGGCACGGAGATCCAGAAAGTGGAAGTGACTGCGACGTCGGACTCTTACGCGACGGCCCTCGCTAACAGTACATGGACAAACGCAACCGCCACCATTGATGCGACACTCGTAACTATCGTCCCTGAAACCGGCACTGAAGCATTCTCTGCAATCATTTCCGGTACGGTGGGCGCTACTGGAGTAAAGGTCTATTATAAAAGCGATTCCTCTGTTGAAAATCCGAAATACTCAATTACCCTGACGCAGGCTGGCGGTGGCAGTATCACATCCAGCGTTGAATCTGCCGAGATGGGAGAAGAGGTTACCCTTACGGCAACTTCCGGCACCGGGTACGAGTTTGTTTCATGGTCAGTAGTGGGTGCGACCCTCGAGGATCCTACGGCCAACCCGGCCACCTTCGTCATGCCCGGCCAGAATGTTTCGGTCACCGCAACTTTCGCAAGGGCTATGACTGGAGTACCCGTGACGTTTACCTACAGTGATTTCGTCGGTCAGGGTACAGAAAGTTCCGGGAGCAAGGTGTCCGTTACTTCCGGCGGTATAACGGTCGAGACGGAAAGAGGATATGGCTCGTCAAATGCGCTCAGGGTTTACTCAGGAGCCAAGCTGACCATATCCGCTGACGGCGGCAAAGCCATCCAGAAAATCGAGTTCACATTCAGCGGCTCCTACACCGGCGGCCTGAACACCTCCTACAGCTATGATCCCGAGCAGGAATCAGTGGTATTCAGTCTCTCCAGCCAGGCGCGTTTCACCAAGATTATAGTCACCTACACAGGCGGATCAATGGTCACCACCGGCCTTACAAGTAATATAAGTGCTTCAGGTGCAACGCTTAACGGTTCTTTCAATGGCACGCCGTCGGTGCCCACCCAGGCCGGCTTCGAATGGGGTATCTCGAGTAATCCGGACGACTGGGGCACTGACGATTACCTGGTCGCGGACCAGATATTCACCTCGACTACCGGGGACTTCTCCGTCCGGTTCCAGAGATCGCTCGAGCCCAGCACGACATATTATTACCGTGCATATGTCCTTCTCAATAATACGGAATATGTCTATGGCTCAATCCGCAGTTTCTCCACTGATGCCGAAGGCAACGTGTCCGTGGGCTATCTGGGCTGTTTCGAGATGCCGGGGCTTGATGTGAACGGGATAGGATCGACGGGGACATATGGCCAGACAGGTGACGTATGGCTGCGTTACAGCACATCATCTTCGAACCGGAGGGTTGTCACCCACACTTTTATAGGCGACAGCAAAAGAGTGAGGAACTACACCGTCCTCTTCGACGGAGACAAGCATGCCCCGGTCTGGGCAGCTTTCCCGATGCATGCGGGCGTTTATGGCGGAGATGCTGACAGGACTAAATCATGGGAGTACGACCCCGCGATCAGCACCTCCGGATGGCAGCAGACCGGACTGGACAACGCAACAGCGGTCGGTTACAGCAGGGGACATTTCGTGGCATCCCAGTACAGGAAGAAGAACGATAATGCCAATGCCCAGACCTTCTACTACACCAACCAGGCACCTCAGTGGCAGGATGGATTCAATTCAGGAGTATGGTCCAGCCTAGAGCAAGCTGTGTTTGATGCTTCTCCTACTACCTCAAGCGATACCCTCTATGTGGTAGTCGGTGTGCTCTATGAAGGGACTGTCGAAACTCTTCCCAGCGGATCAATTGATGTCCCGTTGCCGAGCCACTTCTACACCTGTGTGATGAAGTGCAGCTTCAACTCTTCAGGCGCCATGACCGGGGCCAGCGGAAAGGCCTTCATCTACGCCAACGAGAACCATCCTTCAGTGAGCACCAAGCCGTACAATCATGCGGACTACGTGACCACTATCGATGCGATAGAGTCCCGCTCCGGCTTCGACTTCTTCAAGAACGTCCCCTCTCAGTTCCAGACCTCTGCCGAAAACGGCAACAGCGTCCTGAACCTATAGCGGCCCTCTAGCAGACCTCTAGCGGTCCAGGTCTCCCCAAAAAGCGGAGACGTGGACCAAAAACCCTGCGAAATCGGTCCAGGTCCCTTCTAAAATGGGGGACCTGGACCGCTTGGGGAAGAAAATGGGGATAGTCTGAACCGCTCAGGGAAGGGAGAAGACCGCTCGGGAAACAACAAAAGAGACAGCCTCGTAAGAAGCTGTCTCTTTTTGTGCGGATGGTGAGACTCGAACTCACACGGGCCATCGCCCACTACCCCCTCAAAGTAGCGCGTCTACCATTTCGCCACATCCGCTCA
>CADCQP010000060.1 GCA_902803535.1 uncultured Bacteroidia bacterium
AAGCGCCTGGACCTCAGCACGCGTGGTCGGGAACATGTAGGCTGCCTGGTCGGAAGCTTCCATCTACATCCTGTCAGGAAGCACTATTCCAAGCAGGCCTGAAGCCTTTTCGAGGACGGAAGACACAGTGTCGACAAGCACGAGCCTTACCTTGCGGACAAGTTCGTCGGTCTCGCCGAGGACAGTGGTGTCGTGATAGTACTGGTTGAATTCCTTCGCCAGGTCATATGCATAGTTTGCAATCAGCGAGGGGGCGAGATCCTCCCCGGCCTGCGCTACTATGGCTGGATACTGGCCAAGGATCTTAACTATCCTCTGCTCCTTTGCGTTCATCGGAAGTTCACCGCCAAGAGTCGAGGCATCGCAGTCCAGGCCCCTTTCGGCAGCCTTACGCATGATTGACCTGATCCTGGCATGGGTGTACTGGATGAACGGACCGGTGTTGCCGTTGAAATCAATAGACTCATGGGGATTGAAGAGCATGGTCTTCTTGGGATCCACCTTGAGGATGAAATACTTCAGTGCCCCGAGGCCGATCATCCTGTGGAGATCCTCTTTCTGGGCCTCGTCGATGTCAGCAAGCTTGCCGCTCTCCTCGGAAGTCGCCTTAGCCTCGAGATACATCCTCTCGAGAAGGTCGTCGGCGTCCACTACGGTTCCTTCGCGGGACTTCATCTTCCCGTCCGGGAGCTCCACCATTCCATATGAGAGGTGATAGATTTCGTCAGCCCACTGGAATCCGAGCTTGGACAGGATGAGCTTCAGGACCTTGAAATGATAGTCCTGTTCATTTCCCACGACGTAGATGTGCCTGTCGAGACGGTACTCCCTGAAACGGCGTTCCGCAGTCCCGAGGTCCTGGGTGATATAGACCGAAGTCCCGTCCCCGCGAAGCACCAGCTTGCGGTCGAGGCCGTCGGAAGTCAGGTCACACCAGACGCTTCCGTCCGCCTCCTTCTCGAAAACGCCCATCTCCAGTCCCCTCTGCACAAGCTCCTTTCCGAGAAGATATGTATCGTGCTCGTAATCCACTTTGTCAAAGGAGATTCCGAGTGCCTTGTAGGTCTGGTCGAAGCCTTCCAGCACCCAGCCGTTCATCCTGGCCCAGAGTTCACGGACCTCAGGGTCCCCGGCTTCCCATTTGCGGAGCATCTCATGCGCCTGCTCCATGCACGGAGCCTTCTTGGCAGCCTCGTCCGGAGACATCCCGCCTTTTACCAGTTCAGCGACCTGTTCGGTGAGGATATTGTTGAATTCCACGTAGAAATCTCCCACCAGGTGGTCTCCCTTCTTCCCGGAAGACTCTGGTGTCTGCCCGTTTCCGCGCATCTGCCAGGCCAGCATGGACTTGCATATGTGGATGCCCCTGTCGTTCACCAGGGTCACCTTGACCACGTCGTGGCCGTTGGCTTTCAGTATCCTGGAAACGGAATCACCAAGGAGGTTGTTGCGGATGTGTCCCAGGTGCAGCGGCTTGTTCGTGTTAGGGGAAGAGAACTCCACCATGATCCTCTTGCCGGAAGAAGGCATGGTTCCGAAGTCATTGTTCCCTACGATACCCAGCAGGGCCTCGCTCCAATACAGCGGGGAAAGGGACATGTTCAGGAACCCCTTGACGCAGTTATATGCCGAGACCTCCGGAACGTTCTGGAGGAACCAGTCGCCAATCGCATTGCCCAGGGCCTCAGGCGCCCGGCGGACGAGTTTGAGGAGGGGGAAGACCACCAGCGTGAAGTCTCCGGTGAATTCCTTCCTGGTTACCTGCACCTGCAGGGATGAGGCATCGGCCTCAACATTGAACAAAGCTTTCAAGGCCTCGGAGGCCTTGGAAGCTATGAAAGATTCAGGTGTCATACTGTTCCTTTTAACCGAGATAAGCCTTGAGCAACTTGCTCGCGGAGGGTTTCTTCAATTTACGGATGGCCTTTTCCTTGATCTGACGGACACGCTCGCGGGTCAGGTCAAGCCTCTCGCCTATTTCCTCGAGGGTCATTTCCTGGCATCCTATGCCGAAGAAGGACTTGATTATCTCCCTCTCGCGAAGGGTCAGGATCTGGAGGGCGCGGTCGATCTCAGTGCTGAGAGACTCGTTCTCGAGCCCCCTGTCGGCGTTGGGTGAATCCTCGTTGGGAAGGACATCCAGAAGGGAGTTATCCTCTCCCTCAACGAAGGGAGCATCCACTGAGACGTGCCTCCCGGAAACGCGGAGAGTGTCGGAGATCTTGTCCTTGGGGACATCGATCATCTCCGACAGCTCTTCGTTGGATGGCTGGCGCTCATTCTCCTGTTCGAATTTGGAGAGCGCCTTGTTGATCTTGTTGAGAGAGCCTACCTGGTTGAGAGGCAACCTTACGATCCTGGACTGTTCTGCCAGGGCCTGGAGAATGGACTGGCGGATCCACCACACCGCATAGGATATGAACTTGAAACCGCGCGTCTCGTCGAACTTCTCTGCAGCCTTGATAAGGCCGAGGTTCCCTTCATTGATCAGGTCGGGCAGGGAAAGCCCCTGGTTCTGGTACTGCTTCGCTACCGAAACGACGAATCTCAGATTGGCACGGGTAAGTTTTTCCAGGGCCTTCTGGTCGCCTTTGCGGATACGCTGGGCAAGTTCGACTTCTTCTTCAGGTGTAACCAACTCTTCGCGTCCTATCTCCTGGAGATACTTGTCCAGGGAAGCGCTCTCGCGGTTGGTAATCGATTTGGTAATTTTAAGTTGTCTCATTTAAAGACTCTAATGGTTAATCTTCTACTCCTTGCCGAAGCCGAAGTAAGAAGATTTACCATTGGCGGTAACGCCCTCGATGAAAATCGCCCTCTTGGACTTCTTGGCAATGTTG
>CADCQP010000061.1 GCA_902803535.1 uncultured Bacteroidia bacterium
AAGGCCGCCATAATCGCCGGATGTGCAAGTACTTCCAACATCCTCACGGGAGTCATGAACGGAGTTCCCTCTACAGGGACCATGGCCCACAGTTTCATCACCTCATATGGCAGCACCGTCGAAGGAGAGCACAAGGCCTTCGTGGACTACATCAAGACACATATGGGTGAGAACCTCATCCTGCTGATCGACACATATGACACCCTCAAGTGCGGCATCCTCAATGCGATACGTTCATTCAAGGAATGCGGGATCGACGACAGCTATCCCGGAGGATACGGCATCCGCCTTGACAGCGGTGACCTTGCCTATCTTTCGGTAAAGGTCAGGAACATACTCGACGCCCACGGCCTGACGAAATGCAAGATATTCGCCACCAACGGCCTGGATGAGTACCTGATCACCGACCTTGAGATCCAGGGAGCGAAGATAGATTCATATGGCGTCGGCGATGCCATCGCCACTTCCAAGGCAGCACCCTGCTTCGGCGGGGTTTACAAGCTTGTCCAGATCGATGACGAGCCTGTCCTGAAACGCTCCGAAGACACCATCAAGCTCATCAATCCGGGCTTCCAGGTAACCTACCGCATCTTCAGGACCGATCCGGAATCCGAAACCGGGGAAATAGTAAAGGCTGACGTGACCTGCCTCAGGGGAGACGCCACGGCCAAGGCAATCGAGGCCGGCGGGAGTTTCACCATCTACGATGAGCAGGACCGCTTCAAGCACAAGACCTTCGAGGCCGGGACATATGTCGCCCGTCCCCTCCAGGTACCCGTCATCAAGGATGGAGTAAACGTAGCGGAAAGCCACACCCTCACTGAAAAGGCAGCCTATTTCCAGAAGAACCTGCACAGTTTCAGTCCCTCGGAAAGGCGTCTGATAAATCCGCACTACTCCAAGGTCGATATATCCGAAGAGCTTCGCGCCCTCAAGCTTGGCATCTTGGAGAAGCTCAACAGGGAAATAGCCGAATTCAGCATTGACTGACCAGCCCATGCAACAGCTCTGCGAACTCTACAGGCAATTCACCGGCACAGATGCCGTGGCTGAAGCTCTTCCGTCATCCGGCAGCCACAGGAGGTATTTCCGCCTGATCGGACCAGCCGGAGGGATGATAGGAGTCGTCGGGACTTCAACAGAAGAGAACAAGGCCTTCATCGCCCTGGACCGGCATTTCGCCTCCAAGGGGCTCCGGGTCCCGAAGGTGCTGGCTGTAAGTGAAGACTGCAGCCGCTATCTTCAGGAAGACCTCGGTAATGTCCTGCTGTTCGATGCTGTAGCCGAAGGACGCGAAAACGGACGGTACTCCCCCGAGGAACGCGGACTCCTTATCAAGACCATATCCTCGCTTCCAGCCCTCCAGTTCAAAGGGGCAGAGGGGCTCGACTGGAACATATGCTGGCCTGAGCCTGCTTTCGACGGGCGCCTGGTCATGTTCGACCTGAATTACTTCAAGTACTGCTTCCTGAAAGCGACCGGGCTGGAATTCGACGAGATCCGCCTGCAGGACGACTTCGAGACACTACGGGACGACCTCCTGGACAACGACATGGACACGTTCATGTACAGGGACTTCCAGTCCAGAAACGTAATGGTGAAAGACGGAGAGCCGTGGTTCATCGACTTCCAGGGTGGAAGACGGGGTCCTGTATGGTACGATGTCGCATCATTCATATGGCAGGCAAGGGCACGCTATCCTGAGGACCTGCGTGAGGAAATGGTCTCGGCGTATCTTGATGCCCTCAAGCCATATATGGATATCGACCAGGCTACGTTCCACGGACGCCTGCGCACGTTCGTCCTGTTCCGCACACTCCAGGTGCTCGGAGCATATGGATTCCGCGGATATTTCGAGAAGAAGCCGCATTTCATCGCCAGCGTACCATATGCGCTCGGGAACCTCAGGCGCCTTCTGAGGACTCCGTTCTCCAGGTATCCCTACCTGAACGGCCTGCTCCTCCAGCTGGCCAATATGCCTGAATTCAACACTATGGTCGACGACAAAAGGCTTGAGGTCCGCATCTTCAGCTTTGCCTACAAGAAGGGGATCCCCGCCGACACGTCCGGAAACGGAGGAGGCTACGTATTCGACTGCCGTGCAATCAACAATCCTGGCAAGTTCGAACGCTACCGCAAATTCACGGGACTGGACAAGGAAGTAATTGATTTCCTTGAGGATGACGGCGGAGTACTGACATTCCTGAATCACGTGTACGACCTGGTGGACGCACATGCGAAGAGATTCATCGAGAGGAAGTTCACCCACCTGCAGGTGTGCATGGGCTGCACCGGAGGGCAGCACCGGTCAGTGTACTGCGCCGAGCACCTGGCGGCCCACCTTGCCTCCAAATTCGACATCAAGGTAGTGGTGAACCACCGTGAACTCGGAATAGAAAAGATACTCTGAAAATTTGGACTTTCAGTTTTTTCGCGTATCTTTGCACTCCCGTTTGAACAAGAACAGTTCACGGCCCGCTTTGGGAGCATAGCTCAGTCGGTTCAGAGCGTCTGCCTTACAAGCAGAGGGTCGGCGGTTCGAATCCGTCTGCTCCCACAACCATAGAAAAAAATCACCTACAATAACGTAGGTGATTTTTTTCTATGCCTAAAGGACTGAAGAGAATTCTTCGAGGGTCTTGCGCTCGGTGTGGCGTGGTCCGGGTTCACCTGCGGCAACTCCGACGGGGAAGAGGCATACAACCTCGTAGCCCTCCGTCTCCGGGAAATCAGCTTTGATCTTCGCAGGGTCGAACGATCCAACCCAAACGTTGCCGAGCCCGAGAGCCGCCGCTTCGAGCATAATATGCGTCCCGACTATCGCGGCATCGACTTCTGCCCCGTTCTTGCCGTCATATTTGCGCACCCAGGCATCTTCATGCCTGCAGCCAACCATGAACACGGCAGGAGCACCGAAAGTGTAATCAGTCGCACCCTTGAGTTTCTCAAGGGCCTCAGGACTCTTCACGACCCAGACGTGAACCGGCTGCTTGTTCGCAGCGGAAGGAGCCAGCCTGGCTGCTTCGAGTATATGGTTGATCTGGAAATCAGTCAGTGGAGTCGACCTGAAGGAACGGCAGGAATAACGCTCTTTTGCAATCGCACGGAAGGTGCTTTCGCGTGTAGGAAGTCTTTTTGGAAGATCCGAAAAGGTCGCCCTGTGGTGGAGATGCGTAAGATCTGAAATCTTATGGAGAAATTTATTTTTCATATCAAATTCAATTAAAGCATGTAAATATAACGATTTTTTCGCTATTTGGCAAACCTTGGGTGTTTAAAGATAACGTCCCGTGATGCTCTCCGGATCCGCGGCAACCTGCGAGGGGGTTCCCGCAGCGACGATCCTTCCCCCGCAGAGGCCCCCTCCGGGCCCCATGTCAACCATATAGTCGGCGCTCCGGATCACATCCAGGTCATGCTCGATTACGATTACGGTGGCGCCAAGGCCTATCAGGTGATGGAAAACGTCCAGCAGAGTCCTGACATCCAGGGGGTGAAGGCCGATCGTAGGTTCATCGAATACGAATACAGTATCTGCCTGTCCCCTTCCCATCTCGCTTGCAAGCTTAAGCCGCTGGGCCTCGCCTCCGGAAAGGCTGGGAGTAGCTTCCCCGAGGGTCAGGTAACCAAGGCCAAGGTCGTGCAGGACCTGCATCCTTCCCCTTACAAGAGGAAGGTCGGAGCATTCTTCAAGGGCCTCGTCAACACTCATTTCCATCAGGCGCGGAAGGGAGCATCCCTCCCCTGCTTTCTTTTTGCGGAGCAGGCTGAACGCTTCACGTGCATAACGTGAACCGTGGCAATCCGGACAGGGTATATCCACATCCGGAAGGAACTGCACGTCAAGGCTTATGCTCCC
>CADCQP010000062.1 GCA_902803535.1 uncultured Bacteroidia bacterium
CCCCTGAGGGGAATCCAGGATCCTGTCCATGGCCTTCACCAGCCAGAAATCCCCGAGAAGCACGGAAGCGGAACTGCCGATGAGAGAATTCACCGTAGGCTTACCCCTGCGGGTGGCAGACTCATCCGCCACATCGTCGTGGAGAAGGGTCGCATTGTGAAGGAGCTCGACGGCAGCGGCAAAGCGGTAACTGTCTTCACTCGGACTGCAGGCGCATGCATATGCCATGAGAATGGAAAGCAGCGGCCTGAGCCCCTTTGAAGGACGGGACAGCAGAGCCTTGTTCGTGTCGTCCAGGAGCTTTATGTCGCTCTTGAGCGACGAGTCGATCAGTCTCTTCACGCGCTCAAGGTCTTCCCTTAAGAATTCCCTTATCTCACAGATAGTCATATGCTTCCGTCAGTCTTTAAGCAAATCTTCCATCAATTCATCAACCGTACCACACACATGGAGAAGGTCTTCATCCTGCGGCTGCATCATGCCAGTGTCCGTAAAATGCCTGAGGAGGCTCACGAAAGGCTGGAAAAAGCCGAGGGTGTCCAGGGCGAAGACCTTGCCTCCGTACTGGTGGAGTTTCTTCAGGGTAATGGTTTCGGCAAGTTCATCGAGAGTGCCGATCCCTCCTGCAAGCGCTACAGCGGCGAATGTCCCCTCCCGCATGATTTCCTTGCGCTCGGCCATCGTGCCTGTCCAGACGGTCTGGTCAAGAAAAGGAGATTCCAGGCCTCTCATGAAGCCCGGAAGAACTCCTATATGGTTACAGCCGCATTTGTGCGCCTCATCCGATATGGCGCCCATGACTCCGACGGCACCACCGCCGGAAACTATCGTCCAGCCGGACGACGCGACGCGCCTCACGAATTCGCGAGCAGCATCAAGGTACTGCGGGTCGATCTGGGAACTGGAGGCGCAGAAGACGACGATCTTCCTCTGTGCCATGATACTAGAAGAATAGCCCCGCAGTCAAAGATACTCCGCTGAAACTGTCCTGTCCCTTCACCGTATCTCCGATCTTGGAAGACGCTTCGCTGATCTTGTCGCCCTTGTAGAGGTTGCCGAAGTTCCAGAAATATTTCACTGACAGCTGAAGCCTTCCGAATTCGATTCCGCCGCCGACACCGAGTCCGTACTCGATCTTGCGGACCGCATCCTTGACGGCGGTTTCGGTTGAACCGAGGGAAGCATCATCGGCAGCACCCTTTGCCTTGGCCTTGGTGTTGACCGCATAGCCGAGGAAAGGATCCACGAGGACGAACGGCCTGAAAACCATCAGGTCCGGTCCCCACTGGAGCTGGGTGTCAGCCTCAACGTAGCCGACGGAAGTCTTAATGGAATTGATCACGGCAGAACCGTCGTCCTTCTTGATGTCAGTACTCTTGACCTGATAAGCCAGCCCGGGCTGAAAGACGAATCCGCCCCCCATGGGAACCCTGAGGGCTATTCCGGCCTGGTAAGCAGCCGCATTCTTGGCCGACCAGTCGGATACCTTGGTGCTGGAAGACGTGTAACCTCCGAATATTCCGAAAGTAGTGCCTTTCGGAGTCTGCGCAAAAGAGGCGATACTGATCAAAGACACCGCCACCAAAACAACCAGCTTTTTCATGATCAGAGGATCGCGTCGAGTTTGTCAGTCATCTGCTTCTTGGGAACGGCTCCTACAAGCCTGTCCACCACCTGTCCGCCCTTGAAGAACAGCAGGGTCGGGATGTTACGGATGCCGAACTCGGCTGCGATGTCCTCGCAGTCATCCACATTGCACTTGACAACCGTGGCCTTGCCGTCATATTCCTCAGCAATCTCATCGACATAAGGTGATATCATGCGGCAGGGGCCGCACCATGATGCCCAGAAATCGACCAGCACAGGCTCGCCTGATGCGATGATTCCGGCAAAATTTTCATTAGTTGCTACCTGTTTCATGGTTATATGATTATAGTTTCTACAAAAATAGAAAAAATTGGGGATAAAACTATACCCCGTCCACAGTCCACGAGAAAGCCCTGAGACCAAGGTCAGGGTACTCCGCGTCATACCTGCGGAGAGCGGACAGGATGTCCGATGCCTTGGTTTCGTCCTGCACGAAAGTCAGGACGGCATGGTTCATCTCGGGCCATGCGTGAGTACCCAGGTGAGGGACACCGTCTTCGCTTCCGCGGCCTCCAATGTCCGTCCAGCGGGTGTAGCCCCTCTGCCCGTACTGTTCCAGGATGTTTATGATTTCTTCATTATATGCCTGACTGTAGGCTATGAATATCGCTTTCATATCGTTACGTTTTGCTTGCGGGCACGGCGCCTTTCAGTACGCGTCGCGAAAATACAATAGATCGTAGGAATGAGCACCAGGGTCACGAGGGTTGAAACAGTAAGTCCGAACGCCACTGTCATTCCCAGGGCACGCCACATCTCCGATCCCTCTCCGGTACCGAAAGCCAGCGGGAGCATGCCCAGGACAGTTGTAAGTGTAGTCATGAGGATAGGCCTCAGGCGGCTTCGCGCTGCAGCTGAAGCAGCCTCGATCACTTTCATCCCCCTCTCCTGGAGCAGGAGTATGTAATCGATGAGGACAATACCGTTGTTCACTACGATACCGATCAGGATTAGCAATCCGACCATGGCCATGACATTCAGTTCAGTTCCGGTGATCCACAGTCCGAGCATCACGCCAACCAGACCGAAGGGAAGCGAGAACATGATGACGAACGGGATTAGGAAAGACTCGAACTGTGAGGCCATCACCATGTAAACGAGGATCACGATGAGCAGCATGAGGGTGAAGAGGTTGCCGAACATGTCCTTCTGGTTCTCAAGGTCACCTCCGATTTCGGTAGTGATGCTGGTCGGGATGTCCAGGGACTTGATGACATCGTCGATAGCCTTTACACCGTCACTCATCGACGTTCCGAGGGCGGTGATACCGTTGACTGTGATGTACCTTTCCCTGTTCTTCCTTTCAATGGTAGGCGGCACCTTGGTCTCTACGACACTGCCGAGTTCCTTGATCCTGACAGGCCTGCCCATCGCATTGTAGATGATGGTGTTCTCGATGTCAGCGATGCTGGAACGGTATTGCTTGGAGTAGCGTACCCTGATATTGTACTCATCTCCTTCCTCACGGAAAAATGAGCCGACACTTCCGCTCATGGCCGCGCTGAATGCCGAGGCCGCGGTAGTGGAGGTCAACCCGTTGAGAGCGAGCTTCTCACGGTCGAAATCGACCTGGTACTCAGGGGTGTACTCATCGCGGCTGAGGGTGACCTGTGAGAATTTCCCTGTCGCCTGAAGCTTAGCCGCGGCTTCAGAGGCCACGCGGTCAGTCTCATCGAAGTCGTAACCATATATTTCAAGTGCGAGGGTGGCGGCACCGCCGACTCCTCCCATACCTTCGGTAACCAGGGCCTTCTTGACCTCGGGATACTCCGCCAGGTCTTTACGGATCAGCTCGGCGATCTGGGTAGTCGAACGCTTCCTGTTTTCCATCGAACCGAGGTTGATGTTCATGGTTATGACATAGGAACCGTTGGACTGGAGGCTGGCGAAGGAGTTGTCGGAGTCAGCCTGTCCGAAGCGGTACTCAAACACCTGGATTTCAGGGATTTCCTCCTTGAAACGGGCGTACAGGGTGTGGGCGAACTGCCCGGTCACCTCCTGGCTGGTGCCGACCGGCAGGTAGATGCTGACAGAAAGGCGTCCCTGGTCCATTGTCGGGAAGAATCCGGTCTTGATGTTGGGACCCAGAAACAGCATCACGGCAGCGAAGACCGCAAGGGCCCCGAAGGTGACAGTCTTGCGGTGGGTGACGCAGTATTTAACTATGCGTGAGTACCAGTTGGACAGGCCTTCAAGCGCCTTCTCGATCGGGTCGAAGATCATCCTGTGCACTTTCCCGGTCTTTGGCTTGCTGGAAAGCAGCCTGGAGGCCATCATCGGGACAAGGGTGAGTGCGGCGGTAGTAGAGATTATCATGATGATGCTCACGATCCATCCCAGCTGCTTGAACATGATTCCGACCATTCCGGACACCATGGTAAGCGGGAGGAAGACGCAGAGGGTCGTGGTAGTGGAGCCTATGATCGAACCGGCGACCTCGGCCGTACCGTTGACCGCAGCCTCCTTCGGCCTCTCCCTCCTTTCGAGGTGCTTGGAGATGTTCTCGAGGATGACTATGGAGTTGTCCACCACCATTCCGATCGCAATCGAAAGGGCCGACATCGAGATGATGTTCAGGGTATTGTGGGTTGCGAACAGATAGACCAGCGAGCCCATAAGGGAAATCGGGATCGCAAGGACGATGATGAGGGTAGCCCTCCACCTGCCCAGGAAGATGTACACCACCAGCATGACGACCAGAAGGGTGATGAGGATCGTCTGGAGAAGGGAGTTGATGGAGTTGATGATGTTGTCGGAAGAGTCGATGACAGTGTGTATCTTGATGTCCGGAGGAAGGTTGCCCTGGATGGTGACAAGCTTCTCCTTGACTTCCTTAATCACATTGACAGTGTTGGCCCCTTTCTGCTTGGTGATGGCGATGACGGCAGCCTGACGGCCGTCAGTGTAAGACTCCTGGTACCTTTCGGCCGGGCCGTCAACCATAGTGGCTACATCCCGCAGGCGCACCACGTTGCCGGCGTTCTGTCCGACCACCACGTCCAGGATCTCCGAAGGATCGCTGAATTCCTTCTCCACGCGCAGGGAATAGGTCTCGGAACCGATCTCGATGTTCCCGGAAGGGACATTGCGGTTCTCGGCAGCTATTATCTGGGAAATCCCCGCGACGGACAGGCCATATGCTGCAAGCTTGTTCGGATCGCAGTAGAACTGGATCTCACGTTCAGGCGCACCCACCACATTGATGGACCCCACTCCGTCAATCCTCGCCAGAGGCGTAGTGAGGCGGTCGTCAAGGATCCTGTCCAGGCCTGCGAAACTCTCTTCGGCTGAAGCGGACAGGATCATGATAGGCATGTCATCCGCACTGAACTTCATCAGGAACGGGGTCGACGCCCCGTCAGGGAGCGTCTGCGCCACCATGTCCAGGTTGTCCCTGACATCATTGGATGCCGCGTCTATGTCCGTACCGTACTCGAATTCAAGGATGATTATGCTTATGTTCTCCTGCGAACGGGAAGTCATGTCCTTCAGGTGCTCCACTCCGTTCAGGGAGTTCTCCAGGACCTTCGTCAGGTTGGATTCCACATCCGATGCACTCGCCCCGGGATAGGTCGACATGACCATGACGACGTTCGCGTCAAAGTCAGGCATCAACGCTATCGAAGTCCTTGTGAGCGAGAAGATTCCGAAGACGATGAAGGCCAGGAAGACCAGAGTCGTCATCACCGGTTTGTTTACTGCACTTCTGTATATGCTCATATGAAATTCCTTCTGTTGGGATGTATGTTATTCTACGACCTCGACCTTGCTTCCGTCCCTGAGGTTCGAGCTTCCGCGCACTGCGACGCGGTCACCTTCGTTCACTCCGGAGAGGACTTCATATGACGTGTCGAAATGGCGTCCGAGCGTAACCAGGCTGGAGCGGACAGTACCGTCACCGTTGAGGATGTACACTGCCCTCTGTCCGGAACCGAGCTGCTTGACGACAGCGACGTCCGGAAGCACTATGCTCCTCCTCTGTCCGAAGGATATCGTAGCCTTCACGAACATTCCCGGACGGAGCATCCTGTCGGCGTTGCGCACGAGGACCTCCACGTTGAATGTGTGGGAGACCGGGTCCATGGTAGGATAAAGACGGTTCACGGTGCCCGAGAAGGTCTTCCCGGGGAATGCATCGGCGGTGATGGAGACTTCCTGCCCCCTCCGGACCGAAGTGTAATCGCTCTCCGAGACACCTACCAGGATCTTGACCGGAGTGATCTGCTGGAGCACATAGATGGGCTGGGCCATGGCATACATGTCGCCGCGGTCATAGTTGCGGGCAGTGATGACACCGCTGATGGGGGCGCGCAGTACGGTGTTCTCGAGGAGGTTCTCATATGTGGTCCTGCTGACCTTGTAACCGAGTTCCATAGCCTCGAAATCGGACTGGGAAACGCCTCCCTCCTCGAAGAGCCCCTTGATGCGGGCATATTCGGTGGAGTCATTGACGAGCTTCATCCTGGCCTGCTCGAGGTTGAGCCTGTCCATCACGGCCAGGACCTGTCCGCGAGACACGAAATCGCCCACGTCAACGTTCATCTTCTGGATCCTGGAACCGCCTTGCGGCACTATGTTGTTGACCGCATATGCCTCGACACTCGAAGCATATGTCTCAGTCTGGGGCACATCCTGCATCACGGCCGATGTCACCGTCACCCTCGTAGCCTGGACGGGTGCGGGTGCGGCTTCGGCGTTCCCCTCCTGGACTTTCTTCTGTGAATTGCCACATCCCGCCACCACGGCGAGCACTCCTGCAAACAGCAGGGTCTTAGTCAAATAGTTCATATGTCGTTTCAGTTTTTTCATTTAGCCAAATATTGTGCATCCAGTACGGTGTTGCCGCTTTCATCCAGGAAATCAGCCCCGAGGGTCTGCTCCAGGGTCGCCTTGGCAACCACGAAATTGTAGATTGCCTGCGATACGCTCAGCCTGGCCTGGGTCAGCGCGAGCTGCGCGTCATTGAGGTCGGTAAGCGTACTGCGTCCCAGATTGTAAGACTTGAAAGCGATGTCATATGCCTTGTGGGCGGCTTCCTCTGCCTCATTTGCGGAGAGGAAACTCTTCATGTTGGTTTCCATGGTGTTCAGGCTCTGCCGGATGGCTATCTTGAGCTGGCGCTCGGCGTTGATCCTCTGCATGTCGAGTTCGGCAGCCTGCACCTTGGCCTGACGCACGTCATTGAGGCGCTTTCCGCCGGAGAAGATGGGGATGCTGAGGCTGAGTCCCGCATATGAATAAGGAGACCACTTGTAATCGCGGAACACGAAATCGTTGGTCATGGCCATCATGTTGTAGGCGAAGGAACCGGCCAGGGAAGGAAGGTAGGCCGCCTTCTGGACCTTGATGGTCTGGGCGATCTGCTCGGCCTGGATCGCAAGCTGCCTCAGGGACGAGTTCCCGGAAAGGTCCAGGCTGTCATGCTGGTGGATATCGTAGAACATATGCTCTGAATAATCATCCAGGCTTCCGGCGACGTCGATCTCCCTGTCAAGGTCGATTCCCATCACCGCCTTAAGCTGCCACAGGGCCAGGATCACGGAATTCTGGGCATTGTAAACGTTCGGGATAGCATTGGCCACGGCGGTCTTGGCCCGCACGTAGTCCAGGTCCGAAGCCTTCTTGGCATTGTACCTTTTCTGCACCTGGTCCATGTTGGCTATCGCGTTCTGATAGACATCCTTGTACACGTTGAAAGCCTCTTTGGCGAAGAGGACCCCGTAAAAGGCCTGCTTGACCTGAGTGACCATCTCAAGCCTCGAAGAACGGGCCTTCTCGACAGCCAGTTCAACATCCTGACCGCTGATTTTCAAGGATTTCCACAACTGGACATTCACCAGGGGCATGACGGCGCTCACACCGGCGTTGTAGGTGTTCCAGCGGCCGACCTCGATGCCTCCGCTGGTGTCCATCCCGCCCATGCCGGCCGCCGAGGGATCCACGGCAGGGGTCTCGCCTTCTCCGGTCCCCTCACCTGTCCCTTCTCCTGTCCCGGTTCCGGGGAATGAACCCATCATCTCGCTCATGTCGAAGTCCATGTACATCACCTGCTTGCGGATGGTCCTCTGGTAGCTTGCACTTCCGTCAACCTGCGGGAAAAGGGCGGCATATGAACCCTTCTTGGCGTACTCGGAGCGCTGTATCTCCATGTCAGCCACCTTTACGGAGATATTCTCCGAGAGGGCTATCTTCATTGCATCTTCCAGCGAAAGGGACACTGGGTTCTCCCCGAGGTCAAGGGTCAGGGTGTCCGGCATGTATATCCTGATGCTGTCCGGCCTCTGCTCCGTCCTGAACTGAGCCATGGCAGGAATGGCGACGGAAAATGCCGCAATTACTGCCAGACTTTTCACGATTCTCATAAAATTCATCCTAAATATAAAGAAAAACATCTTTCCGGGAATGACATCCCGGAAAGATGTTATTTCGACAACTATTATGCCATCAAATCACTCGGAAAGACTTTTTGCGTAGTGTGTTGGAGCCTTTTTCGATTTAATTGGATTCTGTGGAGGAACAAGCTTCGCGGGGATTTTTTTGACATATGCGTAAACTACGCAGAGGGCCCCGAAGAGGATGAACGGAATGCTCAGCCACTGCCCCATGTCAAGGGCCATGCTGTTCTCGAATTCGACCTGCGGTTCCTTTATGAATTCGATGATGAAACGCATCCCGAAACACAGGATCAGGAAGACCCCGAAGAAGGTTCCGCGGTACATCTTGTCCAGCTTCTTCCAGTACATCCACATCAGCACGACACCTATAAGGAAATAGGACAGGGCTTCGTAAATCTGGGTAGGATGCTTGGGCTCGACCTCTCCCCTCCTGAGGAAGACGAATCCCCAGGGAAGGTTGGTCACGTCGCCGTAAATCTCCGAGTTGAAAAGGTTCCCGAGCCTGATGAAAGTAGCGGCAAACGCAGCGGCGATCACCAGGTGGTCAAGCAGCCAGAGGCCGTCCATCCCGTACTTGCGTCCAAAGCGCCTGGCGTACCAGAACATCGAGAGAATCAGCGCAATGCCTCCCCCGTGACTGGCCAGGCCGCCCTTCCAAGGCATGAAGATCTCCCAGAATCCCTTCCAGCTGCCGAAGTAATAGTCCGGCTGGTAGAAACAGCAGTGTCCCAGGCGGGCACCGACTATGGTAGCGATCAGAAGGGTGTACAGAAGGGAGTCCAGCATCGATTCCGGAACACCTTCACGACGGAAGAACCCCCTGAAGATGAACCAGCCGAGGATGAAGCCGGAGACGAAGAGGATGGAATACCACCTGAGCGCAAAGCCCCCTATCCGGAATATCTCCGGATTGACGTTCCAGTTGACAAAGAGGAAATCCATCATGGGGACCGGTCTTGGGGATGATTACTCCTGGATGGCTGCTACACCGGGAAGCACCTTGCCCTCGATAGCCTCGAGAAGGGCGCCGCCGCCGGTGGAAACATAGCTGACCTTGTCAGCATAACCCATCTGGGTGACAGCTGCGACTGAGTCGCCGCCGCCGACGAGGGTGTAAGCGCCTGCTTCGGTAGCCTCGGCGAGGTCCTTGGCGATCTCCAGGGTGCCGTGGGCGAAGTTCGGGAACTCGAACACTCCGACAGGACCGTTCCAGAGGATGGTCTTGGAAGCCATGATGACTTTCTTCCAGTTGGCAAGGGATGCAGGTGATGCGTCCATGCCCTCCCATCCGTCGGGAATGTTGTGGATGTCAACTATCTGGGTATTAGCGTCATTGCTGAAGGAGTCACCGGCCTTGGTGGCTACTGAGAGGACGATGCGCACGCCCCTCTTCTCCGCCTCGCGGAGGATCTCCCTTGCATCGGGAATCAGCTCGTCCTCGTGGAGGGAATCTCCGATGTGACCGCCCTGGGACTTGATGAAGGTGTAACCCATGCCACCGCCGATGATGAGGTTGTCAACCACACCGAGGAGGTTCTTGAGGACGGCAAGCTTTGAGGAAACCTTGGAACCACCGATGATGGCGGTCAGGGGCCTCTTGGCATGCTTCAGGACGTTATCGACAGCCTCGATCTCGGCCTCCATGAGGTAGCCGAACATCTTGTCATTCGGGAAATACTTGGCTATGAGTGCGGTAGAAGCATGTGCGCGGTGTGCGGTACCGAAAGCGTCATTGATGTAGCAGTCAGCATATGAAGCGAGTTTCGCGGTGAACTCCTTCTGGCTTTCCTTGACGGCCTTCTTGGCGGCCGCCTTCTCCTCATCGGTAGCATCCTCTGCGAGTCCGCGGGGTTTTCCTTCCTCTTCAGCGTAGAAACGGAGGTTCTCGAGAAGCAGGGCTTCGCCCGGTTTCAGGCCGGCAGCCAGCTCGTCAGCCTTCATGCAGTCGTCAGCGAATTTCACCGGGACACCGAGGCACTCGGAGACCCTGCCGACAATGTGCTTGAGAGAGAATTGGGGATCGACCTTCTTGGGACGGCCGAGGTGGGACATGATGATCAATGCTCCACCTGAGGAGAGCACCTTCTTGAGTGTGGGCATAGCCCTGCGGATGCGGGTGTCGTCCGTGATGTTGAAATTCTCATCGAGCGGGACGTTGAAATCGACCCTGACAATGGCCTTCTTGCCAGTGAAATCGTAGCTGTCTATGAACTGTTGCATAAATGATTGAATTAATATCTCTAAAATTCCGGCGCAAATATAGTCAATTTCCAATAAACTACATTGCGTTCAGGTCCCAAGCCCCGCCCGGAGCGAAGACACTGTCCACCAGGGTGTCATATATCCTGGCGCGCTTCGCCAGGTCGAGGAGGTTGATGCGCCAGCGCATTATCTGCACTTTCGGGAACATATCCTTGAGCTGCTGCCTCGTGACCCCTATCATGGAAGGATCGTACGGGGCGCCAGCGGCCTTGAACATGGCCTGCATCCTGTCGAATGTCCAGCACTGTGCACGGAGTTTTTCCTTAAGTCCGGGCCAGCCGGCCTTGATGTCTTCCAGCTC
>CADCQP010000063.1 GCA_902803535.1 uncultured Bacteroidia bacterium
ATTATTTCGCTACATTTGCATATGTATATATCCCTAGATGGTATCACATATGAATCAAATCAAGTATTATCTCCTCATGCTCACGCTGTTACTTGCGGCAGCATGCGGCAGGCCCTCCGGAAGGCAGGCCTCGGTGTCAATTGACAGGATCTTCATCGGCCAGGACGACCCGTCCGTGGCCAGTATTGAAGGAGTAGCAGAATTCTCTTCGGCGACATCCCCCGAAGAAGCGGCGAAGCACCTCCAGGCCTCTGAAGGAAAGATGGACATTACGGCAGGGCCAGACTCCTCCTGCGTAGCGTTCCGCGTAAGCGGCATCGCCCGCGCGGATAAAGACAAGAAGGTCACCATCGGGATCGGAAAAGGCTTCAAGGCAAGCCCAGCGAAGGCTGTCATCCCCGCGAAAGGAGAATTCAGGGTCATAAGTGCAGAACTGGCCGCCGATGGCAGCCAGGCGGTCCGCATTACATTCAGCGAACCGCTCAAAGGCACGGACGCAGCTGATTTCATCACCATCTCCGGACCCGCAGCCTCAGATGTTTCCGTCGAAGGCAACATCGCTGACATTTATTTCGACAGTTCATACGACGGCACTGTCGGCATATCAGTACAAGAAGGCCTTCCGGGTGCATCCGGAGAAAAGCTGAAACTCGCATATGCCGCTTCCCTTTCCGCGAAAGGGATCAAGCCGGCAGTCGAACTGGCCCTGGGCGGGTCCATCCTCCCCGATGCCTCCAACCTTGTCCTCCCATTCAAGGCCGTCAACCTCAGCGCAGTGGATATCAGTGTGATACAGATCTATCCGGACAACATCCTGATGTTCCTCCAGGACAATTCCCTCTCGGAAGACAGCCAGCTCAGGCGTTCGGGTCGTCTCATCTACAAATCCACCATTCCCCTGACTTCCAGCGGGAAAGACCTCCACAAATGGAACGGCTTCACCGTTGACCTGAGCGGACTCTTCAAGAAAGAGCCCAACTCAATCTACAGGATAAGACTTTCATTTACAGAAGATTACTCCATATATGGACAGGCCGGCCAGGGCAATCCTCCCCAGATCAAGACCCTCACGGCCGAGGATGAGGCCAGATGGGACAAAGCCGATTCATGGTATTATGAGGACTTCTATGACTGGGACAGGTACGAGTGGAAAGACCGCGACGACCCGGCCAAGCCCAGTTACTATATGATGGCAAGCCGCTTCCCGACATGCAACCTCATGACTTCCGACATTGGTGTCATCGCAAAATATGCCGAGGGTGACATGGTCTGGGTTACGGCTACTGACATTATGTCCGCCAAACCTATGTCAGGCGCCCAGGTCAAGGCCTACAATTTCCAGCTCAGGGAGATAGGCGGAGGCAAGACCGGCTCGGACGGAAACGCCGGGATCAAGGTCTCCGGAAAGCCCTTCGCAATCACCGTCAGCAAAGGCAGTTCCACCAGCTATCTCAAGGTGACTGATGGCACGGAGAACAACCTTAGCCGGTTCGATGTAGGAGGGAAAGCCCTCGACAAGGGATTGAAGGCATTCATCTACGGAGAAAGAGGTGTCTGGAGGCCGGGCGACACACTCCATGTCACCATGCTCCTCCAGGAGAAAGGCAGGCTCCTTCCTGAAGGCCATCCGGCCTCCATGGAGCTCTACACTCCCCAGGGACAATTCTACGCCAAACAGGTCCTGACAAAGGGCCGGGACGGATTCTACACATATGCCATCCCGACATCCTCCGGTGATCCCACAGGCATATGGAACGCCTGGTTCAAGGTAGGCGGCGCCGCCTTCAACAAATCCCTCCGCGTCGAGACTATCAAGCCCAACCGCCTCAAGGTTGACGTCAGGCTCGAAGACAAATGGCTCTCCGCCGGCAAGCGCACGCTCTTCGACATCTCTTCATCCTGGCTGACCGGTCCCCCGGCAGCCGGCCTTACGGCGAAGGGAACCATGACACTGAGCCGCAGCGCCGGGAAATTTGAAGGCTACAACGGCTACATATTCCAGAATCCGACCTCTGATTTCACCTCCAGCGAAACACAGCTCTATAACGTCACCCTCAGCCCCGACGGGAAGGCTGCCGCATATGCCGTCCTTCCTGAGGCTTCCGACGCCCCAGGAATGCTCCGCGCGGACATAGTGGAATCCGTAGAAGAAAAGGGCGGAGATGCCAGTTTCACAGCCCAGACCATCCCCTTCTCACCATTCAATGCATATGTCGGAGTAAAGATCCCGCAGCCCGGGAAAGAAGGCTGGCTCGAGACCGACAAGGACCTGGACATCGAAGTAGTCCTCGTCGATCCCGACGGGAAGAAGGTCAGCGGACACAAGCTTGACTGGCGCATATGGAAAACCGACTGGAGCTGGTGGTGGGAGAACTCCTCCAGCGAATTCGACTCATATGTAAACGGCAGCCGCTCAGACGCGGTCGCACAGGGCACCATCACTTCAGGCAGCGGCACCATGAGGATCCCGTTCCGGGTCGATTATCCAGACTGGGGACGCTATATCATATATGTCAAGGACCTGGACGGCGGACACGCCTCCGGAGCCACCATGCTGATCGACTGGCCTTCCTACAGGGGAAGAGCCTCGAAAAACGACCCGAACGCACTTACGATGCTGTCCTTCTCATCCGACAAGGACTCTTATTCCGTCGGTGAGACCGCTACCGTCTTCGTGCCAGCGGCAGAGGGCGGACAGGCCCTCGTCTCCCTGGAGAATGCCGGGAAGGTCATTTCCAGGGAATGGGTTGCTACCGGCGGTGAAGACACCCGGTACAACTTCAAGGTGACCGAAGACATGGCGCCCAATTTCTACGTCCACATCACCCTCCTGCAGCCATACTCTTCCACCGCCAACGACCTTCCCATAAGGATGTACGGTGTGCTGCCGGTCAGCGTGGAGAACAAGGGATCCCACCTGGAGCCTGTCATCTCTATGCCGGACGAAGTCCATCCCCAGGAGGAATTCACTGTCAAGGTCAGTGAAAAGAACTCAAAGACAATGACCTACACCCTCGCCATAGTGGATGAGGGACTGCTGGACCTCACTTCCTTCAAGACCCCCGACCCGTGGAATTACATGTACGCACGTGAAGCCCTCGGAGTCAAGACCTGGGACCTCTTCAACGAAGTGATCGGAGCGTGGAGCGGAAGGTTCTCACCGATGCAGGCCATAGGCGGGGACGAAAACATCAAGATAATACAGAAGAAAGACAACCGCTTCAACCCAGTAGTCAAGTTCCTCGGCCCCTTCACCCTCGAAAGAGGTACCGCCACGCACAAGGTTACCCTTCCGATGTACGTCGGCAGCGTCAGGGTAATGCTGGTCGCAGGGCATGACGCAGCATATGGGAACGCCGAGAAGAGCGTAGCAGTACGCAATCCGCTCATGATACTGTCTTCCCTGCCGCGTGTCCTGGCCACAGGAGACGAAGTCGACATGGCGGTGAATGTCTTCGCCATGGACAAGGACGTTGACAAGGCCGATGTCAGCATCTCCGTCGACGGTCCGGTCAAAGTGACAGGTCCCTCGACCGCATCACTGGCATTCTCCGAACCGGGTGACAAGATCGCAGGCTTCCGCCTTACGCCCATAGGCGAAGGGACGGCGACCATAACCGTCCAGGCCTCAGGCAAGGGTCACAAAGCCTCCGAAACAGTTACTGTAAACGTCCGGAACCCGCACCAGGCTGTCACGTTCATCGAGAACAAGACCATCGCACCGGGGGCCACTGGGACGTTCACATATGAAGTTGTCCCAGGAGTCGAAGACAAGGTTTCCGCGACCCTCGCCAGTTTCCCGGCAGTGAACTTCAACGCCCTCTACGAGTGGTTCTCAAGATACGGCTACAACTGCACAGAACAGCTCTCTGCAAGGGGAATGAACATAGTCTACACTTCTGACTATCTCTCCCAGAAGAACCGCGACGCTGCTGCAGAAGCTGTGCCCCATATCCTTAAAGAGCTCTACTCCAGGCAGTTCCCCGACGGTGGATTCGCCTACTGGCCAGGGATGAAGACTTCTGATACCTGGGCTACCTCAATGGCTGGACTCTTCATGACCGAAGCCGCCCGCAAGGGATTCCAGGTCAGTACAAGCGTACTGTCCAGATGGCAGTCCTTCCAGCAGAATGCAGCCCGGAATTTCCGCAAGAACAGCCAGGTTTACAACAGCGACCTGGACCAGGCCTTCAGGCTCTACACCCTTGCCGCGGCAGGCAAGCCGGAAAGCAGCGCCATGAACCGCCTCAAGGAAATGGAAGGACTCTCATCACAGGCCCGCTGCATGCTCGCCTCGGCATATGCCCTTGACGGAAAGAAAAACATAGCAGCCCAGATGCTTTCTGCCTCCACGCAAAAGACCGGAAGGGATGAAGGCATCCATGACATCACATATGGTTCAACCCTGAGGGATGATGCCATAACGATGAACGCCCTTACCCTTTCCGGGGACACAGGCGCAGCCATCGCAATGGCCGCTCCGATGCAGGAGGCATTCTCCGGCGGATGGTATTCTTCACAGGATGCGGCATTCGCCTCGATGGCACTCGGCAACCTGGCATCAAAGACAGGGACCGGGAACGTCACCGCAGAAATCAATGACAACTGCGGCGTCGTGAACGTCCAGGCAGAAGGCTCAACATGGGCCTCGGATGTAAAGGCCAGCGGCTTGCTCACAGTCAAGAACACCTCTTCCGGAGCCCTGTACGCTACTGTCCTGCGCACCCATATGCCTTCAGCATCTGAAACCGTCGGAGCCACGTTGAACGGCCTGGTCCTGGCGACCTCATTCACTGACAACGCAGGGAACCCCCTCAATCCGGCCTCGGTCACCCAGGGAACCGACTTCACGATGACAATAAAAGTCAGCAATCCCAGCGCAGTCAAGTACATTGAGAACCTGGCCCTGACAGCGATCATTCCTTCGGGATGGGAAATCTACAATGAAAGGCTGTTCTCACAGGACGAGCCCTCCCACCCGCAGTACAGCTACAACGACATCCGGGACGACAGGAGCATATGGTACTTCGACCTCCCGAAGGGAATGACCAAGACCTTCAGGCTGCGCCTGCGCGCCGCATGGAAGGGATCCTACACCCTGCCGGCCGTAAGGTGCGAGGCCATGTACGACCCGGCCACCAACGCATCGTCCGCCTCCCTAAAGGCGAATGTCCTGTAAAAGACTTATAGTCAAGATCCTGATTGCAGGTACAGTGCTGTGGTACGCACTGTGCCTGCCGTCAGACCTGTTCAAGGGAGAGAAGTACTCCACTGTGGTCAATGACCGCAGCGGAAGGCTCCTGGGAGCCAGGACGGCAGATGACGGGCAATGGCGTTTCTCCCCGACGGAAAAGGTCCCGGAAAAATACAAGACCGCCCTTATCGAATTCGAAGACAGGTGGTTCTACTTCCATCCCGGAGTCAACCCGGCGGCGATTGCAAGGGCTGCCGTCCAGAACATCCGGTCGGGACACATCTCCTCCGGGGGCAGTACCATCACCATGCAGGTGATACGGTTGTCACGCGGGAAAGACAGGACGATCCGCGAAAAGGTCATCGAATCCATCCTGGCAACCCGCCTGGAACTGAGGCACCGTAAACGCAAGATACTCGCCCTGTACGCCTCACACGCCCCGTTCGGCGGCAATGTAGTCGGCCTCAGGGCTGCATCCTGGAGGTACTTCGGCAGGGAACCGGATGAACTGTCCTGGGGTGAAGCCGCAACCCTGGCAATCCTTCCGAACTCACCTTCGGCCATGCACCCGGGCCGCCGGCGCACCGAACTGCTCGAAAAGCGGAACCGGCTGCTGGCCAAGCTCAGGGACAGGGGGAAGATTTCTTCAGAAGAATACGAGCTGGCCTGCCAGGAACCGATTCCCGACGCTCCCCAGGCACTTCCCGCGCATGCCCCGCACCTTGTTGAACACTATGCCAAGACAAGGCACGGGGAGACTGTCGGCACGACCATAGACCTTGACCTGCAGTCACGGGTCAACCAGCTTACTGACTCCTGGAGCGGAGAACTCGCTCTCCAGGGGATAAATGACCTCGCCGCCGTAGTGATAGACGTCCACACATCGGAGGTCATCGCATATGTAGGGAATGCCGACCCCGACCGCAGGCGTCCGGGCGGACAGGTGGACATCCTGCGGTCTCCCAGAAGCACGGGAAGCATCCTGAAGCCGTTCCTCTACTGCGCACTTCTCCAGGACGGGAAGATGCTGCCCCGGACATTGCTTCCGGACATCCCCGTCAACATCAGCGGTTTCTCGCCCCAGAATTTCGACATGCAGTTCGCAGGAGCTGTGAGCGCTTCGGAGGCCCTTGCAAGGTCCCTGAACGTCCCCGCGGTGCATATGCTCCGCATGTACGGCATTCCGCGCTTCTGCAGGCTCCTGAAAGACTGCGGCCTGGGCACCATCAACCGCTCCCCCGACGACTACGGCCTGTCCCTTATCCTCGGAGGCGCCGAAGGCACCCTCCTGGACATCACCCGCGCATATGCACGGATGT
The DNA here is from genome assembly GCA_902803535.1 of uncultured Bacteroidia bacterium. GTDB lineage: Bacteria > Bacteroidota > Bacteroidia > Bacteroidales > UBA932 > Cryptobacteroides. The sequence goes on from CADCQP010000063.1 coordinate 6,514, forward strand.
CGGAATCGACAGTCAAGGCCCCGGAGGGCTTCCCGCTCAGGGACAAGACAGCCCTCTGGTGGACCGTTGACGCCCTGAAGGAAGTCAACAGGCCGGATGAGATAGACTGGCACATGATCGGCTCGGTCAAGAAAGTGGCATGGAAGACGGGGACAAGCTGGGGTTTCCGTGACGCCTGGGCAGTCGGGATCACCCCTGACTATGCCGTCGGGGTCTGGGCCGGGAACGCCGGCGGAAAGGGGGTCCCGGGCCTTACGGGTGCCCGGACGGCGGGCCCGGTCATGTTCGAGATCTTCAATCTCCTGCCAGACAAGGACTGGTTCCCTGAACCGCAGTACGGGGACTACATCACGGCAGAGGTCTGCAGGGAAAGCGGGCATCTTGCAGGACCAGACTGCCAGGACATTGACAACCTGATGCTTCCAAAGACAGCTGCCGCAAGCGAGCCCTGCCCCTACCATAGGATGGTGGACGGGGAAAGCCGCTTCATCCTGCCCCCGGCAATGGAATGGTTCTACCGCCAGCACCATCCGGAATACAGGCCCCTGTCCAAGGCGGTACCAGGCACCGACTATATCCCGATGGAATTCATTTACCCACAGGCTGGGACCACCATATTCATTCCAAGGCAGCTGGACGGGAGCATCAAGGGGGCCACGTTCTCCCTGGCACACCGCAACCAAAATGCCACCGTTTACTGGCACCTGGATGAGAGCTATCTCGGAGAGACACGCTACATACACCAGATGGCAGTCAATGCCGAACCAGGACCGCACACCGTCACTGTAGTCGACAGCGACGGGAACAGCCTTTCGATCGGATTTACAGTAGGGAAATAATTACAGGATACCCTTCAGTTCCTCTTCATCCATGTCCTTGAACCAATCCCTGAGCTTGAGGCGTGTCTGGTCTTTAATCTCCGGGGTAATGTTCTTTGCGACCGACCATATGCCCCATGTCAGCGCGGCAAGGTCGTCAGTGAATCCGGCTACGGGAATGAAATCGGGAATGATGTCCACCGGAAGGATGAAATAACCGAGGGCCCCGACTATCTTGGCTTTGTCCGCACGCGGAGTATCCTCGCTCTTAAGCACATAGTAGAGAAGCAGGGCCGCCGCCACCACTTTCAAGCCCGCGCTTTTGGCGAAGGCCGCCAGCTTGTCCCAGAACTTGGACTCGGAAAAGCCCTTAGCATATTTTGAGAAATCAGGAAGATTGAGGTTTTCCATCGATGTAAGTTTTTCAGGTCACACTGCAAAAACTATGGCAGATCGCCCAGACGGAGGAAACTGGCACGCAGGTGCCTCGTGGATCCGTCCGAGAACTTCACCTCGAAGGTAGTCCACTCCTTGTTGGCAGCCACTATGATCCCCTCCCCGAATATGTCATGAGTGACGACCGTGCCTATCTGGAACGGGGAATCCCAGCCGGCCCTCTCCGCCGCGAAACCGTCCGGGGCTTCAGGAGAGCGTCCGAATGTTTCTTCGTCCAGGACATGGACAAGGTTGCGCGTCCCCTTCCAGAGTTCCTCTGGCACGAATCCTTCCGTAACGAACATATTCCTTTTGATCTCCGTAAGGAAACGGGAGGGATACTTATTCATCCGGGTAGACACATTGAAGCCTTCCGATTCAGTAAGGAAGAGGACTTTCTCCGCACGGGTTATGGCCACATACATGAGACGCCTCTCCTCTTCCTCCCCGTTCTTCTTGTACTCGCGGATAGTACGCATGTTCGGGAATATGCCTTCTGAAAGTCCGGTAATGAAGACATATGGGAATTCGAGGCCCTTGGCCTGGTGGATGGTCATCAGCTTGATGCTGAGGTTGTCCTTCCGGTAGTCCTGGTTGGTGTAGAGGGCTATGTCCTGGAGGTAGTCCGACAGGGTCACGTCGAATTCATTGTGAGACTCTTCGTAGAACTTGACCGAATGCATCAGCTCGTCGATGTTCTCCAGGGTCTCCTCATCCTGGTCTTCCCTGACGCTGCGCATGTAACCCGAATCATCCAGCACACGCTTGAGGATGTCGGAAACAGAAGCGAAACGCGAGAATTCCCGGCACTCGTCCACCATCTTGAGGAAGTCCACCGCCCCTGGACGGTTGAGGGCCTCCATGGTGATGTTCTCACGCAAAGAACGCATCAGGGACTGGCCCGTAGCCTCGGAAACGGTCTTCAAGGTATCTATGAATGAACGCCCCAGTCTCCGGGAGGGAACATTGATAACCCTCAGGAATGCCTCGTCATCAGCCTCGTTGGACAAAATCCGCAGATAAGCGACGGCATCCTTTATCTCCCTGCGTTCGAAGAACCGGACTCCTCCCCATATGGTGTAGGTCAGATGCTCATTCATGAGCGCCTTCTCTATGCCTCTCGAGAGATAATTCGAGCGGTACAGGATGGCGAAATCGCTTAAGGTGGCGCCAGAGGACATGAGCAGCTTTATCTGCTTGACCATCCACTCATACTCTTCCTCTTCCGTCTTCGCATGGAAATGCACCACCGCCCTTCCGCCAGCCTGCCTGGTGAACAGGTCCTTGGGGATACGGTTCCTGTTGTTCGAAATCACCGAATTGGCCACATCCAGGATCTTCGGTGTCGAACGGTAGTTCTCATCCAGGACAATCTCTTTGTTGTAGGAGAACTGCACAAAACGCTGGGGCCTTGCCCCGCGCCATTCATATATGCATTGGTCCGGGTCGCCTACGATGAAGAGGTTCTTGTGCCCGGCCGCCAGCTTTTCTATGATCTCCCAGTTGTCGGCATTGCAGTCCTGGGCCTCATCGACCATGATGTAGTTGAGCTGGCCCTGCCACCATTCCAGGGCATCGGGGTACCTGTCGAGTATGAACTTGGTGAAGTTCTCGATGTCGTCAAAGTCCAGCGAGTAGCACTTCATCTGCCGGTGGATGTAGTTGCCTACATGGCTTTTGAGCATGTTCTCGTCCCAGGCCACATCCGGAAGCATATAAGTCGGGATGTAGTCATTCAATGCCTTCGCATCGGAAATCTCCTTGAGGAAATTCTTGACGGTCTTCTCGCTCCGCTTGATGCCCAGGGACTCAAGGCACTGCCGTGCCAGTCCCTTCTGGTCGTCTTCATCGATTATGGTGAATGACCTGGGGAAGCCGAGGCGGTAGATCTCCCGCCGCAGGAACTTGACGCAGAAGCCGTCGATGGTGCAGACGAAATCATTGTAGTCCCCGCTGTGGACCATGGCTGAAATGCGCTGGCGCATCTCGGCCGCGGCCTTGTTGGTAAAGGTCAGGCAGAGGATGTTGGCAGGATCGATTCCGAGGACATTGACAAGGTAGGCGTACCTGTAGGTCAGGGCCTTCGTCTTGCCGGTGCCTGCCCCCGCGACGACACGGATGCGGCCCTCTGTCGAGACAACCGCATCCGTCTGGCGCGAATTAAGGTCCTGCA